>JBKJPI010000432.1:0-3401 GCA_046595235.1 Burkholderiales bacterium
GCTGCAGCGGATCAGCGCAGCGCGGCCGCAGCGCCGCAGCCGGCAGCAGAAGGTGCAGCACCGGCCACAGGCGCAACGACGGCGCCAGCCGACGAAGCTTCTTTCGGCAAAGCGCACGCAAGCCCTTCGGTGCGACGCCTCGCCCGCGAGTTCGGGGTCGACCTTCCGCAGGTTCGAGGCAGCGGCCCCAAAGGACGCATTCTTCCGGAAGACGTGCAGGCGTATGTGAAGTCGGAGCTTTCGCGTCCCAAAGGTGCCGCCGGAGGCGGATCGGGATTGAACATCCCGTCCGCGCCTGCAATCGATTTTTCGAAGTTCGGTGAGGTGACGACGCAGCCGTTGTCTCGCATCAGGAAGCTCTCGGGTGCCGCCTTGCACCGGAACTGGGTGACGATCCCTCATGTCACGCAGCAGGAAGAAGCCGATGTGACCGAGCTCGAAGCGTTTCGGAAGTCTCAGTCGCCGGAGGCCAAGGCACAGGGGATACGCTTCACCATTCTCGGCTTCCTCATGAAGGCGTCGGTCGTCGCGCTGCGGGAGTTTCCGGACTTCAATGCCTCTCTTGCGCCCGACGGCGAGAACCTGGTGCTGAAGAAGTATTTCAACGTCGGTGTTGCTGTCGATACGCCGAACGGTCTCGTCGTTCCGGTCATTCGCGATGTCGACAAGAAAGGTCTTTTAGAGCTCGCCAAGGAGCTTGGTGAGGTCAGCGGTCGCATGCGCGCGGGAAAAATCTCTCCGACCGATCTGCAGGGCGGCTGCTTTTCGATATCGAGCCTCGGAGGGATCGGCGGCGGTTTTTTCACACCGATCATCAACGCGCCCGAAGTCGCTATTCTCGGCGTCGGCAAAGGTGTGATGCGACCGGTCTGGGACGGGAAAGAGTTCGCGCCGCGCCTCATGCTGCCGCTCTCGCTCTCTTATGATCATCGCGTGATCGACGGCGCTTCCGGAGCGCGGTTCATTTCATTCCTGGCGAGCGTGCTCGGCGACATACGAAAGCTCGTGCTGTAGCCCAGGGACCTGATGTCCACGGGCCCCATTGGCATTTTCGGCGGGACGTTCGACCCCATCCATCACGGCCATCTGCGGCTCGCCGAAGAGCTCGCCGAAACGGCGAAGCTCGGCGAGGTGAGATTTCTTCCGAGCGGCACCCCGCCTCACCGCTCCCGTCCTGGAGCCGATGCCAGCGACCGGCTCGAGATGGCGAAGCTTGCGATCGCCGGCAACCCCCGATTCCAGGTTGACGACCGCGAAATAGCGCGTAGCGGCCCGGGATACACATTCGACACGCTGACGGAGATTCGTCGCGAAGTCGGCGCGAAACGTTCCATCGCGCTCCTCCTCGGCGCGGACGCGTTCCTCGATCTCGCAACGTGGCATCGCTGGCACGCGCTCTTCGATCTCGCGCACATCATCGTGGCGTATCGGCCGGGTTTCCCGATCGACACCTGGCAGGCACGCATGCCGGAGCCACTTGCGCACGAATACGCCGCTCGACACATGCAGCAGCCGCTCGCGGTCCATCTCGCACCTGCCGGCGGCATAGCGGCCGTTTCGATGACGGGGCTCGATATTTCCGCAACCTTCGTTCGCACCGCGCTCCACGCCCGCACGAGTGCGCGGTATTTGCTCCCCGAGTCCGTTCTCGACTATATTCGTTCACGCGGTTTGTACATATAAGGGTTTGATGACACTCACTAAACTGGTAAAGACAACGGTCGACGCGCTCGACGACATCAAGGGGCGCGACATCCTCACGCTGGATGTGCGAAAGCTGACATCGCTGTTCGACAAGATCGTGATCGCAAGCGCCGAATCGGGCCGGCAGGCGAAAGCGATGTCGAAGAACGTTCAGGAGAAAGTAAAAGCGCAGGGCGGCAAGGTGTACGGCGTCGAAGGCGAGCAGGTGGGCGAGTGGGTGCTCGTCGATCTGGGCGATGTAGTCGTGCACATCATGCAGCCTGCGATCAGGGACCATTACAACCTCGAAGAGCTTTGGACGCCGCCGAAAGCGGTACGCAAGCGGGCACGCGCCGAACCCCCCGCTTGAGTGAACGCCGCGCGCTGCGATCGCTCGAACCCTCATCCCCGACCCGTCTCCGAGTGGGCGCGGGGAGAATCGTGTACGCAAACCGTGTGATGCGCTTCGCATGTCTTTACGATTGAAACTCCACGTCGTCGCCGTCGGGCAGCGCATGCCGACGTGGATCGACGCGGGATTCGAAGAATATGCGCGCCGCATGCCGCGAACGCTTCCGATGCGGCTCATCGAAGTGAAGCCGGAACCGCGCGGCGAGTCGGCTCCAGTCAGCCGACTGAAAGATGCGGAAGCGAAACGTATAGAGGCGGCTTTGCCGCCTGGCTGCTTCAAAGTCGTGCTCGATGAGCGCGGCCGCACCTGCACCACGCGCGAGCTCGCGCAACGCATCAGCAGCTGGAAGATGGAAGGCCGCGACGTCGCGTTTGTGATCGGTGGCGCGGATGGTCTCGCGGCTCCTCTCAAAAGCGACGCGGACTGGCTGTGGTCGCTCTCGTCGCTGACGCTGCCGCACGGCCTTGTACGGGTCGTCGTCGCCGAGCAGCTCTACCGTGCAATCGCCATCCTGGGCAATCATCCGTATCACAGAGAATAGGGAATGGTGTAGAAGAAGCTATGGCACGGCAGATGATCTATCTCGCATCGCGCAGCCCTCGGCGCCGCGAGCTCCTGAAGCAGGTTGGCATCACGTTCGAGATCATGCTGCTGCGCGAGGATGCGCGGCGGGGAGCCGATGTGGACGAGCAGCCGCAGCCTGCTGAAAAGCCGGAAGCCTACGCATCCCGGCTCGCACGCTCGAAAGCCGAGCTCGCCGCGACCTACATGGGCCGGCGCGCGCTGCCGGGGCGCCCGGTGCTCGCCGCCGACACGACGGTCGTGAGCGACCACCAGATCATCGGCAAACCAAGCGATCGCGCTGACGCCGAACGCATCCTGAAGCGTCTTTCCGGGCGGCAGCATGAAGTAATAACTGCCGTGGCGGTCGCGACTCCCGATCGCGTGGAGCAGGCCGTTTCGATTTCAAAAGTGTGGTTCCGGCCGCTCAGCGACGACGAGATCCATCGCTATGTCACGACCGGGGAATCCCTCGACAAGGCGGGCGCATACGCCATTCAGGGTCGTGCGGCCGTCTTTGCTACACGCATCGAAGGCAGTTTCTCCGGCATCATGGGCTTGCCGCTCGCCGAGACGTGCGAGCTTCTGCTGCGCTTCGGGATCGAAACCGTCTGAAGATGCACGGGGACAAAGCAGTGCGCTCCGCATACCCGCACGTCGAGGCGGGTGCGCGCTATTCGACGACCGAAGAGATCCTCATCAACGTGACGCCGCAGGAAACGCGGGTCGCGGTGATCGAGCACGG
>JBKJPI010000537.1:0-2609 GCA_046595235.1 Burkholderiales bacterium
ACGTGCTCGAGCCGGTGGGCAGCTTCCTCGGGTTAACCGGGACGGAGACCGCCTCGCGAAAGCGCCCCGCCAAAAAGAAAGCTCGACCTGCGAGCACTTCGCGCCCAGCCAAGAAGAAAGCGCCACGGAAGAGCGCCTCGCGCCCCGCGAAACGTCCTACGACGCGAACCGCCAAACGTCCCTTGAAGGCAAAGCCATCGTCGAAGGCTCAAGGATCGTCGGCCGCGCGGCGCCCGGCCAAGGCTAAACGCAAATAAAAGAAGCCGCCGGAAGTCTGTGATCCGGAGACCCCGGGTGCCGGCAGGTGGCGGTGCCTGAGTGCTCTGTCGCCGCACGACACCGGGGGGCTGGCGCGTCACGCATGTAATTCTGCAAGCATCGGAGGGGGTATGAAAAAAATACTGGCGGCACTGATTTGCGCAACGGGGTGCAGTCTCGCAACGGCTCAAACCGCGGAAGACCTGCTCACCGACGGAAAAAACACGGAAAACGTGCTCACGTTCGGCATGGGCTACGGCATTCCCATGTACAGCCCGCTTCGGCAGATCAACAAGGGCAACGTCAAGCGGCTGGTGCCGCTCTGGAGCTCGAACCTCATGAGCGAGATGGGCGAATTGTCGCAGCCCACCATCTATCAGGGCGTAATGTATGTCGTGAACGGCAACTGGACGTTCGCATTCGACGTCGCAACCGGGCGGCAGATCTGGCGAACGGCGGCCGAGTACGACCGCGCAGTGCTGCGAATCGCAAACGCCGGTGCGATCATGCGGGGCGCGCCGGTTCTTTATAACGGCAAGCTGTATCGCACGACGCTGGACGCACACGTCGTCGCACTCGACATGAAGACCGGCAAGCAGGTTTGGAAGCAGAAGTTCGCCGATCACAAGGAAGGCTACAAAGGCGTGGTCGCGCCGCTCTTCGCAAATGGTGTGCTGATCACGGGAACGACCGGCGGCGAGCACGCCACGCGTGGATTCCTGGTCGGCTGGGATCCGGAAACCGGCAAGGAGCTGTGGCGGACATACACCATTCCCGCGCCGGGTGAGCCGGGTCACGAGACCTGGCCGAAGACCGCCGACTCCACGCCGGACGCGTGGAAGACGGGCGGCGGATCGACGTGGCAGAACGGTTCATACGATCCACAACTTGACCTCGTCTATTGGGGCGTCGGCAACGCCGCGCCTTACGATTCCAAATATCGCGGTGGCGGCGATGCGCTGTACACCAACAGCGTGTTGGCGATTCGCCCGAAAACCGGCGCTATCGTCTGGCATTACCAGTTCACGCCGAACGACCTGTACGACGCTGACGGAAGCAACGAGAACGTGATCGCGGACGTGCGCGTCGGCGGCCAGATGCGCAAGGTCATCATCAACGCGAACAAGAACGGTTTCCTTTACGTCATCGATCGCACCAACGGTAAGTTGATCGCTGCGAATCCGATAACGCGCGTCAATTGGGCGACGCACATCGATCTCAAAACCGGCCGGCCGGTTCTCACCGATGTCGCCGCGCGTCTGGGCGCGGGTGAAGAAGTCGAAATCTATCCGCAGCGCGGAACCAACGCGACGCTGTTCGCTTTCAACCCCAGGACCGGGCTGGTCTACCTCAACTCCTGGGATCTGCCCCGCATTCAGAAATTCGTCCCCTACACGTTTCAGAAGCTCGGCGAACCCTCAACTGCGGCCGCAGGGCGCAATCCCGTGGTAAAGCCGGGCGACGTCGTGGGCTTCCACGTAGCGATGAATCCGGTGACCGGCGAGATGAAGTGGAAGGTCCCTATCATCGAGACTCCGAATGCCGCGAGCGTCATGGCGACGGGCGGCGGCCTGCTTTTTACCGGTCGGCCGTCGGGCGAGTTCATCGCGCTCGATGAAGAAACGGGTCAGACACTGTGGCAGTTCAAGACCGGGTCGAGCATCAATGCGCCCCCGATCACCTACACGCACAAGGGACAGCAATATGTCACGGTGCAGTCGGGCCTTGGCGGCAGCGTGGTCAAGCGGTTCGTTGGCGATCAGGTCCCGACGGGCGGTGCGGTCTGGACCTTTGCTCTGATGCCATAGCGCGCGTCGACACATTTAACGCTCATGCGAAAGTTATGCAATGCAATTGCCGTCGCGCTGATGACCGCCAGCGCGAGTGGCACCGCTCAGGACGCGGCGGTGAAACCGTTCACGCCGGAACAGATCAAAAAGGGCGCTTCGCTTTACGCAACCAACTGTGAGACCTGCCACGGCGTTCGCATGATCGGCCCTCCGTGGGGAAGCGATCTAACCACATTCCCCCGCGACAACCGGGCGCGCTTTGTGGATTCGGTCACCCACGGCAAGAACACGATGCCGCCCTGGGGAGATGTTCTGTCGGCGGACGATATCTCAGCGCTATGGACCTACGTCGTGGCCGGAGAACAGAAGAATTAGACGTGAATGCCGGCCACCGTACGCGGGCTTCGACGCGCCTTCGCTCAACGGCTGTCAATGAAACTCGACGCGGTTGTCAAAAACACATGCGCAATTTTCTGATGGTTCTGTTTTGCGCCGCCGTGTGCGCTGCGCCGCCGGTCGTGGCGGCGCAGCGCGCTGCGTCCACCGGCATGAACCCGGCAG
>JBKJPI010000556.1:0-3707 GCA_046595235.1 Burkholderiales bacterium
GAGTCACCGGTGCGAAATCGCGAAGGGTGTCGTAACCGAGCTTCTTGTAAAGATGCGGATTGATCGCGAGCGCCGCGCTGCCGCCGGCGACAAGGGTGTAACCATCCGCAGGCGACCTCGCGCCGATTTCCGTGCCCACCGCAGCACCTGCGCCCGGACGATTATCGACGATCACCTGCTGCCCGAGCGCCGGCGACAGGCGCTCCGCGACGATGCGCGTGATGATGTCTGCCGCCTGCCCCGGCGGGAAGGGCACGATGATCCGGATCGGTTTCGACGGCCACTGCTGCGCGCCGGCTGCAGCGCTGACAACACACGCGGCGCCGAAAATCACCGCTCGTACGAATACAGTTTTTTTCATGATTCCTCTCTATCAGGCGCTGGCGCGCTTATTCCACGGAGATGCCGAACGTAATCGGATCGCGTTTACTGCATCAATGAAGGGCATGTGTGTCATTCTAATGCCAGCTGTTTTCAGAAGGATGAGCCATGTCACACCCCCCATTCAGAGTCTTCACACGCTGGGCAGCCTCGGTGTTTGCCACACTCCTCGTTTCGACCGCGTCGGCGCAGACGTGGCCTGTTAAAGCGGTCCGTGTGATCGTGCCATTTGCGCCCGGGGGCGGATCCGATCTCACTGCGCGCCCGATCTCGCAAAAGCTTTCCGAGAACCTGGGGCAGCAGTTCATCGTCGACAATCGCGGCGGCGCGGGGGGCGCGATCGGCATGGAGCTGACGGCGAAGGCGCCGCCCGATGGCTATACGATCATGAGTGTCTCGGGCAGTTTCTCCGCGATCGCAGCAACGCGCAAGCTCTCCTTCGATCCATTCGATGCGACGGTGCCCGTCGTGGAGATCGGTTACGCGCCCAACGTCCTCGTCGTCCATCCGTCACTGCCATCGAAGAATACGAAAGAGCTCATCGATCTCGCCCGCGCGCACACGGGGCAGCTCGTCTACGCCTCCTCGGGGACGGGCGGCCTCACGCACATGGCGACGGAGCTCTTTGCGAACATGGCCGGAATCAAAATGATCCATGTCCCCTACAAAAGCACGGGCGCAGCCATGCCCGAGCTCGTGTCGGGACAAACACAGGTCATGGTTGCCGGGATGCTGGGCGCACAGCCTTTTTACGAAAGCGGCAGACTGCGGGCACTCGCCGTAACCACCGCGCGGCGCTGGCCTTCACTTCCCCGTCTGCCGGCGATCGCCGAAACGGTGCCGGGTTATGAAGCCGGCACCTACTACGGCATGTTCGTTCCGAAGGGCACGCCGCAGCTCGTGATCGATCGTCTCAACACCGAGGTCAACCGGATATTGCAGGACGGCAGTATCAAAAAGACGCTAGAGGCGCAGGGGATGGCGCCCTCCGGCGGCACGGCTGCGAAGTTCGGCGAACGTGTGAAGAAAGAGTATGACGGGTGGGTGAAAGTCGTGCGAGATACGCAGCTCAAAATCGAGTGAGCGGAATACCTCATCAGCGCGAAGCCGGTTATAACGAATAGTTCAGTTGATCCCGGGAGGAGACTTAGATGCTAAGGCAAGCTATAGCGATCGGTGCCGCAGTTCTGATTTTTTCCGCACCCTCACAAGCCCGCGTTACCCGCATCGTGATCGACGAAACGGTGTCGCCGGCTTTCTGCAAAGGCCCCGCCTGCACGTCTTACGGTGACGCCGGACAGTACGAACAGATCTCCGGACGCGCTTTCGGCGAGCTCGATGCGAACGATCCGCGCAACAAGCTCATTCAGGACATCGAGCTCGGACGCGACAAGGACGGCAAGGTTCGCTACGTCGCGACATTCGTCATCACCAAGCCCGTGAACATGTCGAAGGCGAGCGGCATGCTGTGGCACGACGTGCCGAATCGGGGCCGACCGGTGATCCTCAGCGCACAAGAGCGCGAGCTCGGGGACATCGGATTGGCAAGCGCCTGGCAGGGCGACAACGCAGGCTTCGGCGACACGCTCGGCACCACCATTCGCGCGAACATGACACCGGGCGCCAATCACTGGCTCAGGGTGCCGGTCGCGAAGAACCCCGATGGCTCAGCGGTCACGGGCCCAGTGCTCGGCAGGATCATCAACCGCTCGGGCGCCGGCGCGCAGCCGCTCATTGTGCAGACCAACCCGCTGCCGTACCTGCCGGTGACCTTGGATACGGCCGGCGCGAGGCTCGTCTCACGCGATCACGAGTCGATGGATGGCGTCGTAACCGGCGAGGCTGCGATTCCGAATGCCGAATGGAAATGGTGCGGCGGCGGAACCTTCGAAACGCCGGTTGCGCTTACCACCCTCCCGGCGCAGATCTGCCTCAAAGGCGGCTTCAATCCCGCCAAGCTGTATCAGGTCGTCTACACCGCAAAGGACCCGTACATCCTCGGCATCGGGTTCGCCGCGTGGCGCGACGTCGCATCGTTTTTCAAGTTCGCATCGAAAGACGATCATGGCACCGCCAACCCGCTCGCGGGCCAGATCAAACACAGCATCACGCGCGGCCGCTCGCAATCGGGCAATTACCTGCGTGGCTGGCTGCACATGGGCTTTAACCAGGACGAAGCTAAGCGCCAGGTGCACGACGGCATGTGGCCGATCATCGCCGGCCGCAGGATCGCGCTGAATTTCAGATGGGCACAGCCTGACGGCGTGATGGAGCTTTACCAGCCCGGCAGCGAAGGACCGCAATGGTGGGTGCCGTATGCCGATGAAAAGCGCGGGCTGCCGGCGCGCAGCATCCTCGATCGCTGCAACGCGACGAAGACGTGCCCGAAGGTCATCGAGCACTTCGGCGGCGCGGAGATCTGGGGCCTCAAGCTCGGGCCCGAGTGGGTCGGCACCAGCGCGAAGGAAGACATCCCACTGCCCGCGAACGTGCGCCGCTATTACATTGCGAGTACCTCACACGGCGGCGGCGCTGGCGGCTTCGATTCAAGCCTGCCGATCGGCGGCATGCGACAGCCCATCGCATGCCCGGGCAACAACTCAGGCTTTGGCGTGCTGCCCGCGAACCCGATGCCTTTCACGGAGACATATCGCGCGCTGATCGTGCACTTTCGCGAATGGGTCATGCGCAACACCCTGCCTCCGCCGAGCCGCTACCCGACGATGCGCGAGAAGCAACTCGTCGAGCCGACCAAGGCTGCGATGGGCTTCCCGACGATCCCGGGTCTGCGATCGACCGCTCCCGAGCCCGGCTTCATCAACCCGGTGCTCGACTACGATTGGGGCAAGCGCTTCGATCCCAACGACGGCTCAGGCATTCCCGACAACGCGCTGCCGCCGATCAGGCAGGTCATCAGAACGCTCGTGCCGCGCGTCAATGCCGACGGCAACGAGGTGGGTGGAGTTCCCGTGGTCCTCCTCGAAGCGCCGCTTGGGACTTACATGGGATGGAACATCACCGCGGATGGCGAGCGACCGTTCCACAAGGGGAAGCTCTGCACCTACGCTGGTGGCATGGTGCCGTTTGCAAAGACGCGGGCGGAGCGGGTTTCCAGTGGCGACCCCAGGCTGTCATTGGAAGAGCGCTATACCGATCATGCCGGGTATGTGGCGGCGGTCAGGAAGGCCGCCGCTAATGCTGTTGGACAGAAGTTCCTGCTGCAGAAGGATGCTGATGCGCTGGTGAAGCAGGCGGAGGGGAGTGGCGTGTTGAAGTAGAACGATAACCGACAGCGTCATGACTTTGCCGTCCGAGAAGTCTGCTCG
>JBKJPI010000598.1:0-3042 GCA_046595235.1 Burkholderiales bacterium
TGAGGCTGACTCTGCGCCGCGATGCTCGCCGCAGCACACATCAGCATCGCGCCACCCAGCAACGTCTGTAGTAGGTTCATTCAGCGCCCTCCTCGAAGACCCGGAGCGGGATGGTGACCTCAGACCGCGGCGCCGCGCATGGATGACGCGCGCGAGCGCAATGGGCTTCATAGTGCATGTTCGGCATGCGTGTGTGCAAGCGATTCGTTGCAGCGAATCCTGGATCAAGCGTTCCGAAACGCAACCATCGCGGCCGGATAGGTCATACGCTCGACGGGTACACGCTGCTGCTCGGGAGCTCACCATTCGCTGCAAGTGCGACGCTCTTATCCGAAGCCGCCCGCTCCCGTACGAAGGAGACCTCAGCCCGGTGAGCTTCATGCCGTGCGTGTCTGCTCGAGAATTCCCAGGTCTGGATTTTCCGGAACAGGAATTCTCAATCGTCCCGCCACCGTCCCCGGCCGGAGCGTTGGCGGCATGCAGCTTGCGTGGGACTATCTGAACATCCGATTGCCGTTTCTGAACACCGCATCCCCCCTCGAAAATTTCCGCCAGTGTCCGGCCCTGGCCGGATTTTTCATCGACGGCGGCTACCCGGTTGGCCGTTTGTCAAGCGTGTCGAGCCCTGCTCTCGCGCTCTGTCGCGTAATTTAACGGGCGTTTCTGAACTATGCCGATCAACGTTTCCAGCTCACGACACAAGAACGCTCCATGCCCACAGAAGCTGATGTTTCAGCCCGCACCCGTGGTGCGGCTGTGCAGCGCGATGATGGGCATCTGCCTTGGGTTCGCAGCCGCCGATATCCGTGCCCAGGCGAACGAAAGCGGTATCGACGAAGCCACCCCGATACAGTTTCGCCTGGCCGTAGACGCCCCGCGTCCGTACGAAAAGCTTCTCGAATCCAGCCTCGATCTCGCACGTTGGCAAGGCACTCAGCGCGTGACGGCGCCGCTGTTGCAGCGTTTGGTCGCGGAAGCGCGCGTCAAGGCGGCCGAAGCGCTCGCCGCCGAAGGCTATTTCTCGGCTAAAGTCGATGCGCGGATCGACATGACGAGCAAGACCGACGCAGTGGTGCGCCTCGCGGTCGAGCTGGGACCGCGCACCCGGGTGCGCAATCTCGATATTGATGTCGGCGGCGCAGCCGCTCGAGACCCGCAAGGCCGCAAGCGTGTCGACGCGATCATAGAGGGTTGGTCGCTCGGCCGGGGAGAGGCTTTTCAGCAGAAAGAATGGGCCGCCGCCAAAGCCGACGCGCTCGCACGTCTGGCGCGAGCGCCCTACGCCGCCGCTCGCATCACCGACAGCGAAGCGCGCATCGATCCTGAAACGCAGAGCGCCGACCTCGCTCTGAAGCTCGACAGCGGCCCGGTGTTTCACGCCGGCGATACTGCGGTCACCGGGCTGAAGCGCTATCCGGCTGCGGTGGTGAAGAACATGAATCCTTTCGGCAAGGGAGAGCCGTACGACGGCCTGAAGCTGGACCTTTTTCAGCGGCGGCTGCTGGAGACCGGATACTTCAACGCTGTTCAGTTTACGATCGATCCCGACCCCGCCCAGTCGAGCGCGGCGCCGCTGCACGTAAGCGTGATCGAAGCGCCTTCGCAGCGGATCGATACCAGCATCATCTACAACACTGACACCGGGCCGGGTCTTACGGTCGATTACGGCAACGTGGATGTGTTCGATTCGGCGTGGCGGCTGCGTTCTGTCGTCAAGCTCAATGCAAAGGAACAGACCGGCAATGTCACCTTCGATACGCCGCCTCGCTCCGGAGGCGTGTGGAATACCTATCGTACCAGCCTCACCCGCACCGACATCGAGAACCAGATCAGTCGCGAAGGCCTCATCGGCGCTGCGCATAATTGGGGATTGCAGAGCCTGCCTTCGCAGGTCGAGCTGTCGGCGCGCTACGAGGCCCTGTCGATCAGCGGCTCGCCGACCGAAAACAATTACGCGGTGTTTGCGGGCTATCGCAAAACCTTTCGAACCACCGAAGAGCTGCTCTCTCCGCGTCGAGGCCTGATCGGTACGCTCGAAGCGGGTGCCAGCGTTCCGGGTCTCGCGAGCCGTCAGTTTGCGCGCGGGCGCGCTTACGTCAACTGGCTGATACCGGCAGGGGTTCGCAACGACATTCTCATCCGTGGCGAGTTGGGTGTGGTGCTGGCGAGCTCGCGCTCGGGAATTCCTTCGTCGTTCCGTTTTCGCACCGGCGGCGATCAGACGATACGCGGCTACGCTTACCAGTCGATCGGCGTGGCCCAGGGCGATGCCATCGTCGGCGGACGCTACCTCGCGCTCGCGAGCGCGGAGTACACGCGCTGGATCACCGACAGTCTCGGCGCGGCGGTTTTCGCGGATGCGGGAGACGCTTTCGATGGCTTCGATGAGTTTCGCCTCGCTGCGGGCTATGGGCTCGGCGTGCGTTGGCGCTCGCCGGTTGGGCCTTTCAGGGCCGACGTTGCATACGGCCAGCGCACGCACAAAGTGCGCCTTCATTTCTCGGTCGGATACACACTCTGATGAGACGACGCGCGATTGCGGCTATCGCAGTACTCGCAGCGCTCGGAGTCTTGCTGACTGCAGCAGCCGGCGCGCTCGGCTGGCTCTTCTACACCGAGTCGGGTCTCGTCTGGCTGACGACGCGGGCAGCGGGCTACGGCGGCAAGGGTCTGACGCTCGAAGGCGTCGCCGGAACGCTCGCCGGCGGCGCGCGCATCGGTGCGCTTCGCTTTGCGGGCGAAGACATCGAAGTGCGGGTGCGCGACGCGGGACTCAGGCTCTCGCCGTGGTCGTTATTCACGCTGACACCGCGCATCGCCGATCTGCACGCGGCCGATGTAGCGGTCGTCACCCAGCCAGGCAAGCCCCGAGGCAAGCCGCCGGATACGCTCGCGCTTCCTGCGAATTTTGAAGTGCGCAACGCCACGATCGAACATCTCACAGTCGATACCGGTTCTGGACCGATCGAGATCACCGATGCGAAGCTTGATTATTCCGGCGGCAAATCGCGGCATCGCATCGAAGAGCTCAGACTTTCAGTG
>JBKJPI010000484.1:0-7845 GCA_046595235.1 Burkholderiales bacterium
GCCGCGTCGTCTTTCTTGTCGGCTCTGCCGCCCCCGCGTCCGATGTGATCGATATGCATCTTTAGGCGGGGATGCTTTTCCGCGATCTTCCCGAAAGCCGCAATATTCTGACCGCTCGCCAGGAGACCGATGCGCAGATCCGCCTTCTCGCACGCTGCCCAGAACCATTCGAGCGAGCCGTCGCTCCACCACGACTTCTGTTGTGGCTCGTTGAACGTATAGCGAAAGCCGAGCATGCCCGGGCGTTCGCGCCAGTGCGCGATGATTTTCTCGCGATCCGGGCTCTGAAGATCGAAGTGCCCGAGAATGCAGAACTTGTCCGGGTGCAGACGCACCGCCTTTACGGCAAGCTCGTTGGCCGCTTCACCGAACGCGCTGGGCGGATGGATCACCGCGGCATCGACCCCGGCTGATTTCATTTCCGCGAGCGCATCGTCAATCCCGTAAGTCGGGTTCTGACGATGATGCGGGCTCATCTTTCCGTTCTCCCAGATGTGGATCTGGGAATCGACTATCAGCATTGCGCCTCCGGGTTTTGAGTCAGGTTTATCGCACCTTGAACACGAGCTTTCCGCGCAGATGACGTCCTTCACTGATTTTGTGGGCCGCAGCAGCTTCCGACAGCGGATAGACCTTGATCTCCGGCACACGGACGGCGCCGCTGGTGACGAGCGCCGCGATCCGCTCGAGATGCGCGCGATCGCGCCCGACTTTCGGACGCAGCGAAGCGACGTCTGCGCGATCGGGTATCGGCGCCGTGTTTCCAGAGGCAATGAATGCGGCGCGGCCGCCGGGCCGGAGAACAGCGAACGCGCGCTTGGCCACGTCCCCGCCGACAGTATCGAACACCGCGTCGCACTCCGACACCGCCTGCGTGAAGTCCTGCGCGTTGTAATCGATGACTTCGTCGGCGCCGAGATTCCGCAGGTAATCGAGATTCGAAGCACTCGCGGTCGTGATCACGCGCGCGCCAATATGCTTGGCGACCTGCACTGCAAAACTGGCAACGCCGCCCGCCCCACCCTGAATCAGTATCGTCTCACCGGCCTTGAGTTGCAGGGTGTCCTCGACAGACACAAGCGCGGTCAGGCCGATCAGCGCCAGAGCGGCGCACTCCGTATGCGACAGGCTCTCCGGCTTTTTTGCAACGATAGCCGACCTGATGGTGATCTTCTCGGCGTAAGCCGCTTCGGTGTTGACGTCGCAGACGCCGAACACCGCATCGCCGACCTTGAAATCGCTCACCCCGTCGCCAAGCGCACTGACCACACCTGAAAAATCCCGCCCCGGCACGTACGGAAACTCGAGGCTGGCGGAATAATGCCCCGCGCGCACCTTCCAGTCCGCCCCGTTGACGCTGGCCGCATGAATGTCGACGAGCACCTGGCCGGGGCCGGGCGCAGGGTCTGGAACGTCGCCGTATTGCATCACCTCCGGCCCACCGTGCTTCATGAAGTACGCAGCTTTCATTTCCACTCCCTTATCGATTCGGTTTCTCGCGCGAGCAATCTATGCCTCCCGAGACGGCGCTGCAAGCCGCTTGTCTCTTCGACCCTCGACAAAACGGCAGCGGTTGAATGCATTCCGGAAATGAACGATCCTAGCCGACCGCAAGAGGGAGGCGTCCACATGAACGACACTGTAGCCGGGAGCACGCAGCATCTGAGTCCTGAAACCGTGCTCTCGCAGATGAAGAAACACGGCATCACGCACGTGGTATGGCTACCCGACAGCGAGACTAACTGGCTGTATCTGCTGATGCAGGCGGAGCCGTCGATCACGCTGGTCGCGGTCCCGCGCGAAGGTCTGGCGATGTCGATTGCGTCCGGGCTCGCGGCCGGCGGCAAGAAACCACTCGTCCTCATTCAGAACACCGGCCTCATGGAATCAGGCGATTCGATTCGCGGCTGGCTTCTCGGTATGGAAATGCCGGTCGTGCTCATGGTGGGTCTCCGCGGATGGACACGCCACGGCGTCACGACGGATACCGCGGCGGTTTACACCGAGCGCTTCCTGAATGCGTTCAACATCAATTATTACCTCGTGGAAAACGATGCCGACGCTTCGCGCATCGACGTCGCGTTCAAGGAAGCCGAGAAGAACAAGCGGCCGGTGGCGATACTCGTCGGAGACGAGTACCACGGCTTCGTTGCGAAATAGGGAGCGTGCGATGGTCAATACCGCAGACATGCTGAAGATTTTTGCCAAACACCGCGGCGACGCGATCGTCATCTCGGGGCGCGGCGGCAAGCACTGGATCAACCTGAGCGACACCGCGCTCGATATGCCGCTGGGCGACCCGGCGATGGGCGGACATTGTGGCTTCGCCTTCGGGCTTGCGATGGCGCTGCCGCACCGGAAGATCGTGCTGTTCGATTCCGAAGGCGACCTGCAGATGAGCCTCGCCATTCTGATGACGATCGCCGAGCAGAAGCCGGAGAACTTCTATCACTTCATGCTCGACAACGAATGCTATGCGACGACCGGCGGGCAACCGGTGCCGAACGCAAAGAACGTCCGATACGATCAGATCGCGCTGGGGGCGGGCTATCCGCGTGCGTTCGCGTTCAACGAGCTCGACGGCTTTTCGAAAGCATTGCCGGAGATCCTTGGGGGTAAAGGCCCGGTGTTCGCTGCGATCAAGGTGAAGCCGGAAGTGGAGAACGAAGCGATCGGCAATCGCAAGAAGTGGCGCACGCGCACCCAGGTGCAGGTGGTCGCGGATCTGAGGAAGGAACTGCAGATCGGTTAGATCTGCCCCTCACCCCATCCCTGGGTTAGGGTTAGGGTGAGGGTTGCTTCTTCGCAGCGATAGCGCGCAGGGCGTCGATCACTTCGCTGTCGTTCGCGTCGCCCATCCCGACTTCGACCATCTGGTTGAAGACCTGCGATGCGGCGTCACCGACGAGTGACTGGCTGCTCAGCTTCTTCGCAAACTGCACGCCATACAGCGAATCCTTGAGCCGGCCCCTGCCGGAAAATCCGACGTCCTGTCCGCGCTGGCCGTCGGCCATCACGGCGGAGTGATGCGAGACGTGCTTGCTGCCGGTGTAGCCGAGTGCGAAAGCTTCTGCCGCCGTGTGCAGATCGATCCCCGCGGCTTCGCATTGGACCATCGCTTCGGCAACGGACGCGACCTGAATGACGCCGAGCAGGTTGTAAATGAGCTTGTAAGCCGTCCCTGCGCCGACGGAGCCGAAGTGAAATATCTTTTTCGAGAACGGTGCGATATACGGCGTCAGCTCTTCGAGATCTTCTTTCGAGCCGCCGATGTACACGCGGAGCTCGCCTGCTTCGGCTGCGTCGGGTCGACCGGCGACAGGGCAGTCGACGTAGCGAAGCCCCTTCGCCTTTACGAGGCCGCTCAGCTCCATCACCCAGTCGTGCGACAGCGTCGAGCACTCGCAGACGAGCGTGTTCGGGCCCAACTTGCCAGCGAGAATTCCCTGCGGCCCGGTCCACACAAGCCGTGACGCGTCGTCGCTCGTCACCGACGAGAAAACAACGTCCGCACCTTCGACGGCTTCGGCGGGCGTCTTCGCGAGCTTCGCGCCCGCGTCCACCACCACCTGCGCTTTCGCCGGGGTGCGGTTGTAAGCCGTGATCTTGTGGCCCGCCTTGAGAAGCCGCAGAATCATCGCGCGGCCCATGTTTCCTACACCGATATACGCAATCTTTGCCATGCTTTACCTTAGTTCGTATAGACCGCCGCGAGGCGCCTAAGCGTTTTGTTACGCCGCAGGCGCGACGCCTTACGCTTTCGCGCGGTCAGCGCGTATCTTTTCCAGCTTTTCGTCGAACAGCGTGATCGGCGGATACGCTTCGCGATCGGTATCGACGTCGAGCACCGTCGTCTCATCAAGGGACAGTGCCTCCCTGAGCGCCGGAAGATAATCGCCCGGCTTTCTGATCGTTATGCCGCGGCAGCCGCAGGCCCGCGCGATTGCAGCGTGATCGACGGGACTGAACTCGCAGGCGCTCGTATGGCGGCCAAACTTTACGTCCTCTGCGTCTTTCTGATAGCCGAGCACACCATTGTTGAGAACCGTCACCACCACCGAAGTGTTCGTGCGCTTCGCCGTCTCGAGCTCTGACCAAACGTGAGCGAAGGCCCCGTCCCCGACGACGCAGATAATGGGGCTCGCTGGCTGTGCCACCCGCGCCCCGAGCGCCATCGGCAGGCCCCAACCAAGACCCGCAATCCCGCGCGGCGTAAGGAAGCGCATGCCGACTTTGAGCGACTTCAGGTATGAGGCCACCCACACCGTGGAGTAACTCGCGTCCGCGACGACGATCGTATCCGGCGTCAGAACCTGCTGGATGTCGGCCATTAGACGCTCGGGACGGATCGGGCTCGCGTCGCAGCGCAGGAGCGGCGCCACGTCCTTCGCGGCTTTCTCAAAGGCCGCAGCGATCTCTCTGACCAATGCTTCGGAACGCTTCCGGCGGCCTTTCAGCTCCGCCGTGAGCGCGGTCAGCGTGAGCTTCGCGTCGCCGATCAGGCGCAGCGCTTCGTAATTGCGACCGACTTCCCCAGCATCGATATCGATGTGAATGAAGCGCGCATTCCTGGGGAATACTGTCCACGAGTCAGTCCCGTTCTGCGCGGTGCGCGTGCCGACGAGAAGCACAACGTCAGCTTCATCGACGACAGCTTTCAAATGACGGTTCGGCGACATGCGTCCGAGCACATTCCCGCCGACCCCGAGCGAGAGCGGATGGTCTTCGGACACAGCGCCCTTGCCCATGACCGTGGTCATCACCGGCAGGTGGGCGGTTTCCTGCAACGCTGCGAGCGCTTCCGCAGCGCCCGAGAGATGCACGCCGCCGCCCGCCATCACCAGCGGGTTCTTCGCATTCGCAAGGAGCTCCGCCGCCGCCTCGAGTCGAGCGGGATCGGGCGCGACGCGGTCGAGTGGATACGTGCCGAGGGATGATTGCCGTCCGGACGAAGGTGCGGCAGGCTCTTTGAGAAGGTCTGCAGGCAGCAGCAGCACCACCGGCCCAGGTCTGCCGCCGGTAGCCGCGGCAAACGCCATGTCCATGTAATCCTCGACCCGTGAAACGTCGATCACACGCCGGATCCATTTCGCACAGCCGCCAAAGAGCGCGATGTGGTCGAGCTCCTGAAATGCATTGCGATCGAGATTCGCGCGCTCGGTTTCCTGCACCAGCGCAATCACCGGCACCGATGATTTGAGCGCTTCTGCGAGCGGCGCGACGAGCAGCGTCGCTGCCGGTCCATTCTGCGCGGTGACGATCCCTACCTTGTGCGAGATCCGCGCGTAACCGTCGGCCATCGCACCGCCTGAATTTTCCTGGCGGTATGTGAAGGTGCGTATGCCTGCGTCTTCTGCCGCGAGCAGCGCCGCGGACGGCAGGCTTTGCGAAAACATGACTTCCACGCCGTGCCGCTTCAAGCACTCGATGATGACTTCAGCAACAATCCTGTCGTTAACCAAATCTTTACTCCAGGGTTTGCGTTGCAACTTGCCGGAACGTGATACACGATGCCCTGATTGAGCATAGCATTTCGGCATCACCCACTTAAAAGGAGGCTACGATGGATCGAAAGCTCATGGAAGCAGGGGTGGCCGTGCGCCGCGAAGTGCTGGGCGACGAGTATGTGGACAGCGCGATGAAGAACGCCGACGAATTCAACAGGCCGTTTCAGGAGCTCATCAGTGAATACTGCTGGGGCGCCTGCTGGAACGACGACACCCTCGCCCGTCGCGAGCGCAGCATACTCAACTTAGGGATGCTCGCCGCGCTCGGCAAGATGCACGAGTTCGAGCTGCACTTTCGCACTGCACGACGCAACGGAATCACCGACGAAGAGCTGCGCGCAATCCTCACGCAGATCGCGGTGTACTGCGGCGTACCTGTCGGTGTCGACTGCTTCCGCACCGCGAAAAAGGTGTTGGCAGAAAATCCGGCTTAGCCCGCGTCGCGCCCGGTCTATCGCATCACGAACGGGTTCGGAACTTCCGTGGCCGTGGAAATCCAGACGCTCTTGGTCTGCAGATACTCCCTGATCATGTCCTGCCCGCTCTCGCGGCCGATGCCGCTGCGCTTGTAGCCGCCGAAAGGGGACATGAAGCTGACCGCACGGTAGGTGTTGATCCACACTGTGCCCGCTTGAAGCCGGTTCGCCATCGTCAGCGCACGCTTCATGTCGCGCGTCCAGACGCCGGCGGCAAGACCGAAAACGACGTCGTTACCGATGCGGATCGCGTCTTCGTCGTCATCGAACGGAATCACCGCGAGCACAGGCCCGAAGACTTCCTCCTGCGCGATGCGCATCGAATTCTTGACGCCGGTGAAGATCGTCGGCTGGACAAACCAGCCTTCGCCGAATTCCGCGGCCGCAGGCTTGCCGCCGCCAAGTGCCACATTGGCGCCTTCGCCGCGCGCAATGTCCAGATAGTCGAGGACCTTCTGATACTGCGGCGGGGTGGTGATCGGGCCGACCTGCGTATCTGTCAGCATCGGGTCGCCCATCTTCGCGGTCTTCGCGAATGCGACAAGCTTTTCCACGAACGCATCGTGTATCGAACGCTGCACCAGGAGACGCGAGCCGGCAATGCAGGTCTGGCCGCTCGCCGCGAAGATGCCGGAGATCGCACCTTTGACCGCGTTGTCGAGATCCGCGTCGTCGAACACGATGTTCGGCGACTTGCCCCCGAGCTCGAGGCTGACACGCTTCAGGCCGCGCGCCGCTGCTTCGTAGATTTTTTGGCCCGTTGCGTCCGACCCGGTGAAAGTGATTTTGGCCACGAGCGGATGCTCGACGAGCGGCGCGCCGGCCTCCGTACCGTAGCCGGTCACGACATTCACTACACCCGGCGGAAACCCTGCTTCCTCGATGAGCTTCATGAATTCGAGCGTAGACGCGGAAGTGAATTCCGAAGGCTTGATGACTGCAGTGTTGCCTGCGGCCAGCGCGGGCGCGAGCTTCCACGCGGTCAGCAGGAGCGGCGAGTTCCAGGGGACCAGCGCCGCGACGACGCCGAGGGGCTCGTGCTTCGTGTAATTGAAGATGTCCGGCTTGTCGATGGGGAGGACCGCGCCTTCGACCTTGTCTGCAAGCCCACCGAAGTAGTAATACCACTGCGCCATATACGCGGTTTGTGCGCCCATCTCGGAAATGAGCTTGCCGTTGTCGCGCACTTCGATCTCGGCGAGATGCTTCGCTTTGCCGACAATCAGATCGCCGAGCTTCCGAAGAAGCGCGCCGCGGGCCGTCGCGGTAAGCTTCGGCCACGCGCCTTCGGTGAACGCCTTGTGAGCGGCACGCACTGCGCGGTCGACGTCTTGCGAACTCGCACGCGGAATGAGTGCCCACGCTTTGCCCGTATACGGATTAACGCTTTCGAACGTCGCGCCCGATGCGGCGTCCAGCCACTCGCCGCCGATGAACATCTGGTACGTGTTCAATCGAACGCCTTCTGCCCCAGAAGGTTTTCGCGAAAGCGATTTTTGATGTGCGCGCCGTCACGCATGCGGATCGACATCGAATAGCGCGCCGAAGACACTTTCACATCGAAGAACACCGTGCCCTGCGTCTTGTAAATCGAGTCAAGCGCCGCAGTGACGTCTTTATCGGTGCGCACTGTGTCGGCAACCGTAAACCCTGCGGCTTTCGCCATGCCGCCGAGATCGACGCCGCGCGCGGTGTGCGTGGGCTGCATGCCGGTTTCGGCATAGAGCTCGTTGTCGAGGACCACGATCGAGAGATTCCCGGGCTTTTGCGCCGCGATCGTCGCAAGCGAGCCCAGGCCCATCAGCATTTCGCCGTCGCCAGTGATGACGACAACGCGGCGCTGCGGCTGCGCCAGCGCGAGT
>JBKJPI010000208.1:0-12754 GCA_046595235.1 Burkholderiales bacterium
ACCCGTCGCTTCACTGCCGAGCAGGCTCGGCGTTTCACCGACCGTCCATTCCACAAGCTCCGGTAACACGTCTTCGGCGACAAGCCCCCGGGCCGCACGACGCCAGCCGTCGAAATCGATTTCGGAGCGGAGCCTCACCAGTCTCATGGCGCGCAGGGTTCCGGTTCGAAGAGCCCAAGCTGATCGGGAGCGCGCATCGACGCACCGAGGCGTTCGGAATCGAGCGCGCCGGCTCGAAGGTCCGGCAGCACGACGAAGGGCCCCACTTTCTTCATCGGAACGCGAAGGCGCACGAGATCGACGGCGCGGATCGCACGCACCCTGCGCGCGGCGATGATCCGGTTGACCGTCTTTACGCCTAGACCCGGAACGCGCAGGAGCAGCTCGCGGTCCGCGCGATTAACGTCCACCGGAAACTTGTCGCGGTTGCGCAGCGCCCACGAAAGCTTGGGGTCGATATCGAGGTCGAGCATTCCGTCTGCGGCGCGCACGATCTCGGAGGCGCCGAAGCCGTAGAAGCGCATCAGCCAGTCGGCTTGATACAGGCGGTGCTCGCGCACGAGCGGCGGCGCTTTCAGCGGCAGCGCAGCGCTGGCGTCGGGGATGGGGCTGAAAGCGGAGTAATACACGCGCTTCAGGCGATAGGCGCTGTACAGATTGGCGCTCGCGGCAATGATCTCGCGATCGTCTGTTGCATCGGCGCCGATGATCATTTGCGTGCTTTGACCCGCAGGCGCGAAAAGGGCGGCACGCTTTTTTGCTTTCTTATCGGCATCGCGCTGATCGATCTGCATGCGAACTCTGGCCATCGACCGGCGTATCGCCCCGGCGTCCTTCTCAGGCGCAAGTCGGGTCAGTCCGTCGGAGGTCGGCAGCTCGACATTGATGCTGAGGCGATCGGCGTATTGACCGGCTTCGGCGATGAGGTCCGGACTCGCGTCGGGTATCGTCTTCAAGTGGATGTAGCCGCGGAAGTGGTGATCTTCGCGCAACAGACGTGCGACACGCACAACTTCTTCCATCGTGTAGTCGGGCGTGCGTATGATGCCCGAGCTTAAAAAAAGTCCTTCGATGTAGTTGCGCTTGTAGAAGTCGAGCGTGAGTTGCACGACTTCCTCAGCCGAGAACCGTGCGCGCGGCACGTTGCTGGAGATGCGATTGACGCAGTAGAGACAATCATAGATGCAGAAATTCGTGAGCAGAATCTTGAGCAGCGAAATGCAGCGGCCGTCGGGCGCGTAACTGTGGCAAATACCCATGCCCCCGGTAGAGCCGACGCCCTTGCCGTCGAGCGAATTGCGCTTGCTGGTGCCGCTCGACGCGCACGAGGCGTCATACTTTGCGGCGTCCGCGAGAATCGCGAGCTTCCGTTCGATTTCCATGGTTTGGATACTACTGTATAAACGTATAGCTTAAAAGGCTCGGCTATGGCAAGAGTGGGGGTGATCGGAGCGGGCTTGATGGGGACCGCCGTAGCCCAACGGTTGACGGCCGCGGGGTTCGAAGTCCTCGCTTATGACATCGACCCTGCCAAGCGCGAAGCGATCGGCCGCCTTGGCGCGAAACCGCAAACGACGGCGGGCGACGTGATTGCAGCGTGCGGGATCAACGTGCTCTGCGTCTTCAGCACCCGGCAGGTGGAAGACGTGATCGAGGGTCCGGGCGGCGGCATGGATTCGATGGCGCATGACGGCGCTGGCGCGCGCATTTTTATCGTGACTACCACGTGCGACCCCGATCAGCTTGCCGCACTCGCAGCACGTGTGCTCGATACCGGCGCACTCGTGCTCGAAGTACCAATCTCCGGGACCAGTCGTCAGGTTGCCCAGGGCGACGGTGTGGCGCTCGTTGGCGGTGAGCGCGATATCGTCGATCGTGCATCGGCAGTGATCGAAGCGATCTGCCCGCGTCGTCACTACCTCGGGGCCGTGGGCAACGGCTCACGCGCCAAGCTCGCGGTGAATCTCATTCTCGGGCTCAACCGTGCCGCCCTTGCTGAAGGGCTCGTGTTTGCTTCACGACTCGGCCTCGAGCCCGAAGCTTTTCTGAACGTTGCGCGCGGCTCGGCTGCCTATTCGCAGGTCATGGACGTCAAGGGTGATCTCATGGCGCGCCGGGAATTCCTCAAGCCTCAAAGCCGCGTCGATCAGAGCCTGAAAGACTTCACATTGATGATCGCGCAGGCCCGTGCAACCGGACAGGACCTGCCGTTTGCGTCGGTCTACGCCCGCATGCTCGAAGACTGCGTGGCGCACGGCGAGGCGGATTGGGACAACGCGGCGATCGCCGACGCCATCGCGCGGCGACGCACGTAAAACCGGTCGTTACTTTACGCGGAAGCGCTCGACGCGCGCTTCGCTGATCTCAATACCAAGGCCCGGCCCGCCTGGCCGTCGCACAGTGCCGCGCTCAATCTGAATCGGTGAGTCGGAAATGTCCTCGGCCAGGTAATGCTGGGTGATGTTGAGACCCCAGTTCAGGTTGGGCGCCAGCGATGCAAGGTGTAGCAGCGCGGCAGCGGCAAGACTCGACTCGGCGACTTTTCCGGCAAGGTTGATGTTGAGACCGAGCGCGCCGCAGACGTGCATCGCGTGCACCGTGGGCGCGACGCCGCCCATCTTGATTGCCTTGATGTTCGCACCGCGAATCGCGCCCATGCGATGCAGCGTAAGGATGCTGGACACGCTCGAAATCGATTCATCGCCGTTAAGTGGGATCGGGCTCAACCGCGCGAGCTCAGCCATGCCGTCGAAGTCGTCAGCGTGTAACGGCTGCTCCATGAACATGAGGTTTGCGTCGCGAGCACCTTTGGCAAACGCGCGTGCGTCTGCGAAGCTCATCCCCATGTTCGCATCCGCGCAGAGGGCGATCTCGTTTCCGAGCTCGCGCCGCACCTCGAGCGCAGCCGCAGCTTCTTCAGCAGGCGGCTTGATTCCGATTTTAAGTTTGAAAAAGCGAAATCCGTCGGCCAGTTTCGAGCGTGCTTCGCGCACGTCGTCCTCGACTCGCGGGTTGCCCAGCAGATACATGGGCTCGAACACGTCGCGTAAGGCGCCGCCGAAGAGATCCGCCACACCCACCCCGAGGTGGCGGCCCACCAGATCGTTGATCGCCATGTCCAGGGCGCACTTGGCGCCCGTGTTGTGCAGAAGAGCGGCCCCGCAAAGCTGAGAAAGCTCCGCACGGCGCAGCGCGTCCTTGCCGACGACGAGCGGCGTAAGGTGCTCGTCCACTGCGGCACACATACCTTTGAGGAGGTCACCCGTCATCACTGGCGCCGCGGACGCTTCACCCCATCCGACCTGGCCGCCTGCAGCTTCCACGCGTACGATGAGGCACTGCGAGCGCTCGATGCGCTCCCCCGCCATGACGACAGGTTTCACCAGCGGAAGCGCGACCGGTATAGCATCGACGCGGCGGATCGTGAGCGGTTCTGCAGAAGCGCGAGCTGCCGTGGCTTGCATGAGTGCTGCGGCCATCGCCGTATCCTTCGTCTGTTACGCTCGCGATCTTAACATCGCGTTTCAGGTTCCGATAAGTGCGGTCCGTCGCGCGACGATCAGTTCGGCGTAAGCATCACCGTGTGCTCGACTGTCGGCGCGGCAGCTGCAGAATCGCTCTCGTATTCGAGATGAAGGCGGCAGGCTTCGAGTATCGGGCGGCTGCAAAAACCGATGCGTTCATGCTGTGGCGAACCGAGCCAGCGCGTGTCCGGCAACGCGGGCTTGATGTTCGCGGCCGACCATATTCCCCAGACCAGACCGCCAACCAGAAACACCGGGTTGGCTACGCCGAGCAAAAGCCCCACGGAACGCCATGAAAGCGGATTGCTGATCACCGCATTGGCGCGCTGCAGATTAACGCGTGCCTCAGGATCGATCGGTACAGTGTCGAGGAAGTTGCCCGCGACGCCCTTGTAGAGCATCTGCTCGAACGGTTCTGATAGCGCTGCCGGAGCCGATACCGGCTCGATGTTCAGCTCCTGTGCCGAAATTCCTGCAATACTCATGAGAACCAGGCCGACGGCGAGCGTGGCTCTTAGCATAAGGGTGTTCCTCTGGAACGCACGCGCGGAGGGTGTCCACGCGTTCCTTATGTCCTACGGCACCCCTGACTCGAGCTTGAGCCTGCCGGGCGACAGGCTGCGACTTATGTCGCGCGGCGGAGCGTCTTGTCGAGGCCGCGCAGTAACGGCAGAACAACGTCGATCGTGGGCGTTTGCACGCCTTTCTCGCGCGCGAAGGCCTGGGTCTGCCCGAGGTGGGCTTCGACTTCAAGCGGCCGGCCGCGCAGCACATCCTGCAGCATCGAGGGCGGGGAGCTCGGCCCCGGCGAGGCCCGCGAAGCAATTTTTTCCACGTCGATTTCTTTTCGCAGATCCCAGCCGAGCGCTGCAGCCACGTCGAGCGACTCGCGCATGATGCGGATGCCCAGTTGTTTCACATCGGCGTCGGTTGCCATTTCATAGTGGCCCAGTCGAGTCAGGGCGGCGAGTGTGTTGCCGGACGCATTGCTCATGAGCTTCCGCCATACCTCAGCGCGCAGATCGGCCGGAATTTCTGCGGGCAAACCTGATTTGTTGAAGAGATCGACGATCGCCTGCAGCCGCGAGGTTTTCTCATCGCTCGGCTCGCCGATCACGAAGCGGTTGGCGCCGATGTGAACGACGACGCCCGGGCTCACGATTTCGTTGGGTGAGAAGATCACGCATCCAAGCGCACGTTCGCGAAGCCGGGTCCAGAGCGCGCCTTCAGGATCCAGGAGCTGCAGCGGCCCATGCGCGCCGGCGCGGCCGTGCGGCCACCACCACGTGAGGCCGTTCAGCATGAAGACGGCACAGCCTTGCGGCGAAAGCAGCTGTTCCAGTTGGGGCGCCAGGGCGGGAATCGAATGCGCCTTGAGCGTTACGAGCACCACGTCCTGTTTCGGAAGAGAGGACGGATCGTCCGATGCGGCCGCGGGCTTGCCGTGGATCTCCTCCTTCCCTGACTTCAGAGTGATCCCGGTCTTCCGGATTGCGTCGAGCTGCGCCCCGCGGGCGACGATCGAAATTTCGGCATGGCCCGCGGCGGACAAGCGAGCGGCAAGGTGGCTGCCGATCGCGCCAGCGCCGAATACACACAGTTTCATCTGAGGTTCCTCATGCGGTGAGCTGGCGCACCACCTGTTCGACGTAGCTCAGGGTGAGGCTTCGCATCTCTTCCGGTTTCAGGTTGCTGATGGGGTGCGGCAGCTCAATGTAAGGGTGGCCCTCCATGCCCTTACCTTTGAACTGGAACACACACGCGTTCTTGAATGCCTGCGTGATGATAACCGTTGAGGGTATGCCGCGTTTTTCGAATTCGATGGTGTCGTGCACACTGCACAACGTACAGGACCCTCATCCACCGACGGCTGCGATCGCGACCTCCACCTCCTTTGCCATTTCATCGATGAGCGCCGTTGTGGCCGGCTTCGAGTAGTGCTCCTTGCTGCGGATCACGATGCGCGCGACGCCATGCCGCTCGCGCAGCGCGTCGCCGAGCGTTTGCAGGATGAGCGCCCCCTGTTCCTTGGTGTTGTCGAGCAATCCAACGACTCGGCCGGCAAGATCCATCGGGCGCGGCGCGAGTGCGATCTTCGCCTTGCCGCCGCCCGCGGTGGGGTCGATCCAGGGTAATGCGACGTTCATATCATTTCCTTGTATGTGAGTAAGGCCACGTAAAACGGAGGAAGGAGGTAACAGAGGGAACCTTTGGGTCCCTCTGTTCGTTTACCGCCGCCGCGAAGCGCGTCGCGCAGTTCAAGGGCACCGATAGGTGCCGTGGACTGCGCGACTGCCTCCACTCCAGCCGTGGCAGATGGCAGTGCAAGGCCCCCAGCCGCCCGCGACGATCAGCTGAAGGTCATGCGGATCCTTGATGGCGGGGATGAAGCAGTCATCGTCGTCGGGATCCACCTTGATGGGGAACTGCAGGGCGCGTTCGCGGCGCCAGTTGCCGCCCCCTTTCAGGTCGCCGACGCGACGCCCCGCGATGTTGCACAAGGTTTCATGGACCTTCGCCCGGCTAAGACCCGCGTCTGCGCAGATCGCCGCATGCTGCGGTCCCATCGCCACCACCATATCGGATTGAGCGTGCATGTTCCACGAGCCCATCGCGACCATCGAATCGGCAATGCCTGCCAGCAATCGCTGCGGCTCCTGGCTGACATCGTCGAATGAAAGGCGCGGGCTTTCGACCATCGCGCACGTGATCACGTTTTCGTCGGCGCCATACCCCTTCGACTGCGCGAGCGTCTCCCAGGGCGTGCGCTCGGTATTTTCGCCGATGCAGGCCGTATAGCGCATCGGCGTTCCGAAGATCGTCGCCGAACCGATACCGGCGATGCCCCCGCCGAGGTTCAGCATCATCAGCCGGATTGCGCGTCCGATCGTCGCGTTCGCGCGAAACGAAGGACCGAAGCAACCATTGCCGCCGTGGATGCCGATCTTCTGCGCATAGGGTCCGTTCACGATCATGAGCGGAGCGACGCCGTGCATGGTGCCCTGCACGCCGTTCATGTTGAATTCTTCGCGCAGCATGAGTTCGAGCGCGCCGATCACGACTGGGAGATATTCGGGCTTGCAGCCGGCCATCAGCGCGTGGATTGCGACGACGCGAACCGTCGCAGGCTCCATCGCAGGGGGCACGTTTCCGAGCGGCTCGTCAGGATCACGTGCAATTGCTTCGAGCATCCTCGCCACACGCGCTTCTGTCGGTGTGACGACGGGAAAGCCATCGGACCAGTGCTTTTCCAGAAAAAATTCGAATTCGTCAGTCATCACCAAGAGCACTCGAGGAGGGAGGTGTCGGGGGGAACCTGGGTTCCCCCTGATTCGTAAACCGCCCGGAGGGAGTCGCGCGCATCGTTCACGGGCACCGATAGGTACCGTGAACCGCGCGACTCCCACCGCCCCAGCCGTGGCACACGGCGCTCAAGGGACCCCAGCCGCCGGCGACAATGAGGTGCAGATCGCGTGGGTCCTTGATGACCTGAACGAAGCGCGCCTCGTCTTCCACGTCGATGCCGAGCTTTTCGGCGCGCTCGGGCCGCCAGTTGCCGCCGCGCTTCATGTCGCGCACCGTCATGCCCGCCATCTCCATGAGCCGGCACTGGACTGCGTCACGTGAGAGACCGGCGCGTGCGCAAATTGTCGCGTGTTCAGGGCTCATTGCGACGACCATATCCGAGCGCACGTGCATGTTCCAGGAGCCCAGCGCGGTCATCGAGTCTGCGATGCCGGTGAGGAGACGCTCGGGCTCCTGATTCGCATCGTCATAACAAAGCCGCGGGCTCTCGACCATCGCGCAGGTAATGACGTTTTCGTCGTCCTGATAGCCACGGGACTGCGCGAGCGTGGGCCATGGGCTGCGCTCGAGATTCTCCGCCAGGCACGCGGTGTAACGCAGCGGCGTTGCAAACACCGTAGCCGAGCCCACGCCCGCGATGCCGCCGCCAAGGTTCATGAGCATCAGGCGGATCGCGCGGCCGATTGACGCGTTCGCGCGGAAACCGGGGCCGAAGCAGCCGTTACCGCCATGGATGCCGATTTGCTGTGCGTAAGGGCCGTTTACGATCATGAGGGGTGCGACGCCGTGCATCGTGCCCTGTACGCCATTCAGGTTGAATTCCTCACGCAGCATCATTTCGATGCCGCCGAGCACGACCGGAAGATACTCGGGCTTGCAGCCTGCCATCAGCGCATGGATTGCGACCGTCAGCACTGTCGCCGGCTCCATTGCCGGGGGGATCGTGCCGACGAGCTCATCCGGTTCGCGCGGGGTCCCTTCAAGCATGCGCTGCACGCGTGCTTCGGTCGGTGTCACGACGGGAAAGCCGTCCGACCAGGCCTTTTCGAGAAAAAATTCGAATTCATCCATAGGGTACGCGTTACAGCTCGTCATTCCGGCGTGATGTTTGCGGCCTTGATCACCTTCGCATATTTCGTTGTTTCGGATCTGATGAACGCACCGAATTCATCGGGCGTCATGCTGAGCGGCTGCGTACCGAGTTTGACGAGCGCCTGAGCATGCCTTGGGTTCGAAACCGCAGCGGCCACTTCCTTGTGAAGGCGAGTCACGATGTCCTTCGGCGTCGCGGCGGGAACGAGAATGCCGTACCACTGCGTCACCTCGTACCCCGGCAAAAGCTCGGCCATCGTCGGCAGGTCTTTCATCGAACGCTTCGGTCCGGTGGTCGCGAGCGCACGGAGCTTTCCGGCGTCGATTTGCGGCACCACCGAAGGCCCGCTCCCGAACATCATCTGCGATTCACCCGTCAGCAAAGCGATGGCCGCCGGTCCGTTCCCCTTGTAGGGCACGTGAAGGATGCTCACTTTCGCGAGCAGGTTGATGAGCTCGCCCGCCAGATGCGGCCCGCCCATGTTGCCGCTCGAGGCATACGTCAACGCCTTCGGCTTCGCGCGGGCGAGGGCGATCAGCTCTTTGACCGAGCGCGCGGGTAAGGACGGATGGATGGTCAGGATGTAGTCCGATGTCGCGACCATGCTGATTGGTTGAAAATCACGCGCGGCGTCGTAAGCGAGCTTCATCCCCGAGCCCGGGAGTATCGCGAGTGGCGCAACGTTGCCGAGCACCAGCGTGTAACCGTCGGGCGCAGCCTTGGCAGCGACCTCGGTGCCGATGCGCCCGCTCGCGCCGCCACGGCTGTCGACGATGACCTGCTGTCCCATCTGATCGCCAAGGGCCTGCCCAACGATGCGTGCCGTCGCGTCCGTGCCGCCGCCGGGAGGATACGGTGAAATCAACCGTATCGGTTTTGAGGGATAGGTTTGCGCGATGGTGAACGGCGCCCCCAACATCGCTAAAACTGCGCATGCGATCACTCTGATTTTCACAGTGCCTCCTCGTTGTAATTTCAAGTCCGGCGCTCAAGGAGTACCGACTGGTCGTATTCGCAACTCTCTTGAATGTGCGCTAACCGTCGAGATGATGCTCAGGCTTTGCCGTCCATACGTGGAAAGCGGGGCGCGCGGTGACGTCATGGTACCAGCGCTCGACGTGCGGCATGCTCGGCGCTTTCAGCTTGAAGAGTTTCCAGCGGTGGACGCGCAGACCGAGCGCGATGTCGCCATAGCTGAATCGCTCGCCGCAGATATAGGCCGTGCGACCAAGCTGCTCTTCCATCATCGCCAGGCGCTTTAAGAAATCGAGCCGGGCTTCCTCCAGCGTACGCGCGTCGCGCTTTTCTTCAGGGAGGCGGATCAAGTGCATCACCATGTCGTGCTGCGGCGGCAGGAGCTCGTTGTTCTCCCAGTCGAGCCAGCGGCTTGCGGACGCGAACGTCCTGATGTCGCTGCCGTACAGCAGGCCGGGTGCATACTGCATCGCGAGATAGCGCACGATCGAGTTCGATTCCCACAGTACGAAGCCCGAGTCGTCTATCGTAGGAATACGTCCGTTGGGATTTATCGCCCGGTATTCGGCGCCGTCGACGATGCCGAAGGGCTTGTTGCCCTTCAACACGTGTCCGCCAGGCCCCATCGCGGCGCTGGCAAGTATGAATTCGAACGGGAGCCCGATCTCCGCCAGGGTCCAGAGGACTTTCTGCGTCCGGCCCGAGGTGGGGCGACCCCAGAGCTTCAGCACTATCCGCGGCCCGCATACGGCATCTTCGTCGCCATGACCATGAGGCTGTAGATGTTCACGTCGAGGGGTTGGTTGGCCATGAAAAGCACCGAGCGGGCGACGTCCTTCACGTCGATCATGGGCTCGATCTGCACCGAGCCGTCCGCCTGCTTCACGCCTTTAGACATCCGCGCGGCAAGCTCGCTCATGGCATTGCCCACGTCGACCTGACAGCACGCGATGTCATATTTGCGCCCATCGAGCGCGATGGTGCGCGTGAGCCCGCTCACGCCGTGCTTGGACGCGGTATACGGCGCCGAATCAGGACGCGGTATATGCGCTGAGATGGACCCGTTGTTGATGATGCGGCCGCCGCGGGGGTTCTGGTCCTTCATCATGCGAAACGCGGCCTGGGCACAAAGAAAGCCGCCGGTGAGATTCGCGTCGATGACTGACTTCCACTTTTCGTACGAAAGGTCTTCGAACGCGATGCCGGGCGCATTCTGCCCCGCATTATTGAAGAGCACATCGACGCGTCCGAAGGTGCCCTTCACTTTTGCGAAGAGCGCCTGCACCGACTGCGGATCGCCGACATCGGTGGAGACGCCGATCACCCGATCACCCGCGGCTCCGGCGAGCTTGAGGGTCTCGTCCAGGGGTTCTTTGCGTCGCCCTGCAAGCGCCACGCGCCATCCGTCTTCGAGGAACGCCAATGCAGTGGCTCTGCCAATACCGCTGCCGGCGCCCGTGATTACGGCGACTGTGTTTTTATCGCTCATCCTTTTCTCCCTGGGTGTATTCGCCGGTGCCGGGCACGATGTGGCCTTCGCTGCGAGTGAGTCGGTCGTATTCTCGTTGCTGCGGCCGACCGCGTCGAGAGGCGATCGCTGACGCCTTTCGCGCAATCGCCGCATGCCGCACGCGTAAAATCCGATTCTGGAGGATGCCACATGAAAGCGATGCTGCTGACGGGGCCGGGAACCCCGCTTACTCTCGAAAACGTTGCCGACCCCACACCCGGTCCGGGTGAAGCCGTCGCGAGAGTTCTGGCCTGCGGTGCCGGTCTGACTGTGCATCACGCGCGCGCCGGGCGGATCAAAGTGGATTACCCGCGCATTCTCGGTCACGAGATCACTGCCGAGATCGTTGCCGTGGGCATGGGGGTGAGCGGCATCGCACCGGGCGATGGCGTCACCGCATACTTCTATCTTTCGTGCGGCCGCTGCCGCTGGTGCGTGATCAACAGGGAAACGCTCTGCGACAACTTCGGCGGCTACGTCGGTCGGGAGGTCGATGGCGGTTACGCTGAATACATCAAGCTGCCCGCGCGTTCATTCGTGAAGCTTCCGGAAGCGCTCGACTGGCGCCGTCACGCGGCGGAAGTCGCCGTCGTTTGCGACGCAATTGCAACGCCGCTCAAGGTCACGCGCAAGGCACGGCTGATGCCAACGGATACGGTGGCGGTGTTTGGTGCCGGAGGCGGGCTCGGTGTGCACATGCTCAAGGTGGCGCGATGGGCGCATGCGCGTCAGGTCATCGCAGTGGAAGTCATGGCCTCGAAACTGCCGGCGTGTCTCACGTCAGGCGCCGATGCCACGATTGATGCGTCGGACGGCCGCGTGACCGAACAGCTGATGGCGCTTACCGGAGGGAAGGGCGTCGACGTCGTCATCGACTTCGTGAGCAGCTCTGCCTCGCTCGAAGCCGCCATCCCCGCGCTCGGTAAAGGCGGAAGGCTCGTAACGCTCGGAGGGCACGGCAGCACCTTCCGGGCGAACCCCGGTGAATTGCTTCGCAAGGAACTCGAGCTGCTGGGCAGCCGCTACGCGAGCCGCGAAGAAGTCGTCGAGTCGCTCGAGCTCGTCGCAAGAGGCGAGCTGTGGCCGATGGTCACGGAAAAAACGCCGCTTTCAGAGGCGGAAGCCGTACACGGCCGACTCGAAAGCGGCGCGATAACCGGCCGTGCCGTGCTTATGATCAGCTGACAGCGCTGATCCTCGGAGCGGGGGTTTCCCGTGAAACCGCTGGCGGCGTATCGAGCTGCATCGCCAGCGCGACCACGCGGTTGCGGCCTTCGCGTTTGGCTTGATAGAGCGCCTCATCCGCACGCCCGAGCATTGCCTCCATCGAGGGCAGCGTGTCGCCCTTTTCGCTGGCCGAGCCGATGCTCACTGTCACGCGTGCGCGATGCTTGTTAGCGTCCATCGGCAGGGCCGCAGTTTGTTCGCGGATACGCTCGGCGAGCGCGGCGGCGGCTTCCTGGGATGAGCCTGGGAGCAACACCACGAATTCCTCGCCGCCGTATCGAGCAAGCAGGTCTTCCTTGCGTAAGCAATTCCGGACGAGCAGAGCAAAATTCCTCAGCACGTCGTCCCCTGCAAGGTGCCCGTAGGTATCGTTGATGCGTTTGAAGTGATCGAGATCGAGCATGAGCAGCGAAACCGGCATCTGCGAGCGCCGACTGCGCGAAAGCTGCGGCTCGGCGAGCTCTTTGAAGGTGCGCCGGTTATAAACGCCCGTCAGCGGATCGGTCGTCGCGAGCTCGTAGGTTTCCCGATCGGCGCGCTCCTTGTGCATCAGGATGAATGCGAACGATGAAGCGATTGTCACTGCGTAATAGGTCAGCAGCACCGGGCCCGGCGTAAGACTCGTGCCTGACGTTGGCAGGACTATCTCGGGTTCGAACCAGGCGGTGAAGCCCAGCCACAGAAGCCCGAACGACAGAACGAAGAAGCTGCCGGCGAGCAGCCAGCGCGTGCGCTGCTCCGCGGCGAGTCTGAAATGAAGCAGTGCCGCGCCCGTCACGAACTGCAGCACGCCGAAGCCGAGGCCGCTCATGATGAGCTGCTCGCGAGGCTCGCGAAGGTAAATGAAGAACGAGAGGAACGCGATGGCGACTGGACCGTACAGCAGCCATCGCGGCGACGGACGCTTGTGGAACTCCAGCAGCGCGCTCATCTGAAGCGACCACGAGAAGGCGACCAACGCGTTCGCAGCGGCGATCGATGCGAGCTCCGGGAAGACGTCGCGAAGAACGATCAGCGTCCAGGTGGCGCCCTGCATGACGAGTGCAATAGTCCATCGACCCAGGCCATCGCGAAAGCGGCCGGCAAACGCGATCCACATCGCGCCAGCCATGAGAAAGT
>JBKJPI010000251.1:0-7469 GCA_046595235.1 Burkholderiales bacterium
ACCCGGTGCGCTGTCCGGCACTGAGCTCGCCGCGAAGGCCCTCGCACAGCTTAGAGCCGGCCGCACGGATCCGCTGCGTCAGCCCTCCGCGCCCCCGAGCGCCGAAAATCCGCGCCGCCGCTCGCTGTTCGGTGTTGAGCGCGATGTCTCGCTACGCATGTATGTTGACAGCTGGCGCTGGAAGATCGAGCGCAACGGCACGCTGAATTACCGGCAAGCAGCAACCTGGCAGTTGCACGAGAACGCTGTAGTCACCGTGTCCATTCGCAGCGACGGCAGCCTCGAGGACGTATTCATCCATAAATCGAGCGGCGTGCGCGAGCTCGATGAAGCCGTGCGGCGTATCGCGCGACTGCATGCACCGTACAGTGCCTTTCCACCCGAGCTTGCGCGTCAATACGACGTGATCGAAATCCGGCGTGTATGGTTCTTCGACAAAACACTCCAGATTCTCGACGAGATGTAACAGGCCGCCACCATGAACCGCCGCCGCTTTCTCTGTTCGCTTCCGACTGCTGTTTTCGCGTCTGCCGCGCTCGCCTCCACATCGGCCTGGCCCCGCACATCCGCAGTGCCGGGCGGAGTGGCACGCGTGCGCCTTGGCGCAGGTGGCCCAGCACCTCGCGCGCGCATTGGCGCGCAGCGCGTGCTCGTCACGCGGCACGACGCCGAGTGGGTTGCACTTGTCGGTATTGCCCTTGCAACGGCTGCGGGTTCAAAGCTTCGCATCGACGTCGAACGCCCCGATGGTGCGCCTGAGCAACACGAGATCACGGTTGCGGCCAAGGCGTATGCATCGCAGTATCTCAAGGTACGGCCGGGGCAGGTGGAGCTCTCCGCAGAGGATCTTGCGCGTTACGAGCGCGAACGCTCACATCTGGCCCGGGTGATCAGAACGTTCACTGAAGACGCGCCGACGCGTCTTGGGATGGTGCAGCCCACGCCCGGAAGGCGATCCTCCTCATTCGGGTTGCGGCGCTACTTCAACGGCGAAGCGCGAAGCCCGCACAGCGGAATGGATATCGCCGCAGCCGAGGGCACGCCCGTTGTTGCCGCGCTGGCCGGGCGCGTGATCGATATCGGCGACTACTTCTTCTCCGGGCGCACGATCGTGATGGACCATGGGACGGGCCTGCTCTCGTTGTATGCCCATCTCAACGGCGTCGACAGCGCCGTTGCGCAGACCGTTGCGCCGGGTGCGCTGATCGGTCATGTCGGGGCTACCGGACGCGTCACTGGCGCGCACCTGCACTTCTCGGTGTATCTCAATGCAACACCGGTCGATCCAGCACTGTTTCTGAGCATGTAGCAGGCCGCGCGACCACGGTGCCGCAGCGGCTGGCGCGGGTCGTCAGGAAATTCCCTACGCAATTTGTCTCTCTGCCCGCCTTTCATGGGGCAACGGCTGCCCAAGCCTCTTTTCGCGCACACCTTCCTATCAAGAGCGCTGTCCAGTAGCCGTTAAAAGGCGTCTAGTTGTGCATTAAGCCACGCGCAACAGCGTGAGATGACGCGCGAAGCCGCCGGCATCCTTTTAAAACGGTTCGAAGGGGTAGCACTTGGGAATGTACCTTCAGTCACGACGGCCATCGCAAAGCGCCAAGGCGACGTGATGCGTTTCGGTTTGGGCGCTAAGTTCGCCCTCACGGTGCTGCTGATCCTCACGGCCACGATGGCGGCCGATACGTATTATTCCGTCCGCGGCTCGACCGAGCTCCAGGAGCAGCAGCTCCGCGAACGTGGCCGCGCGCTGGGACGCCTCATCTCGCTGATCAGCCCGCAGGCCATACTCGCGTTCGATTATCTGCAGCTCAACGATTACACGCGCGAAGTCTCCTCGCAGCCGGATGTCGTGTACGGCGTCGTCGTGTCTGCGCAGGGCGTGGCGATCAGTTCGTACATCAAGGCTTCCGGTGACGTCATCGGGACGCGCATCAAGGCCGCCGGGACGGCCGGCCTCGTGAGCACTTTGGAAGAACTGCGGGACGGCGACGAGATCCTGAAACTCGACTTTCCAATCATCCACAATGAAGTCTTACTCGGCCGCTTTCTGGTCGGGATGAGCCGCGACTCCCTGAAGAAGGAAGTTCGACGTCAGCTCACGACCCAGATGGTGGTCTTCGGCATCGTTGTACTCTTTCTCGGCGCGGTGATCTACGGAGTCTTCCGTTTCAGCGTGCTTGTTCCGATCCAGAAGCTGATCGCCGCGGCGCGCGAGGTTGCGCGTGGGCAGTACCCGGTCGTCGACGTCAAATCCGGGGACGAGCTCGGCATGCTCGCTCGCGCCTTCAACGTGATGGCCGAAGAAGTAAAGCTCAAGCAGGCCAGCCTGCACCGTCAGGCCAATTTCGACAGCCTCACCGGGCTTCCCAACCGGATGATGGCGTTCGACCGCATAAACGTCGAGATTCACCGCGCCCGGCGTTCGAGACAACGGTTCGCGCTGCTCTTCATCGACCTCGACAACTTCAAGGACGTTAACGATTCGCTCGGTCATGCCACAGGCGATCAGCTGCTGGTCCAGATCGGTGGCCGGGTGCAGGCTTGTGTCAGGGACGCCGACAGTGTTGCTCGACTCGGCGGCGACGAGTTCCTGGTTATCGTGCCCGACATCGAGGCGGAGGGCGCAATCGAAAGAATCACCGGGCGCGTGCTCGAGGCCGTCTCAGAGCCGCAGGAGTTGCGCGGACGCAAAGTCGTGGCGAAATGCAGCATCGGTATCGCGCTCTATCCCGACAACGGCGAGACCGTCGAAGCGCTGTTGGCAAACGTCGATAACGCGATGTACCAGGCCAAAGCGAACGAAACCGGCTCGGTCATGTTCTACACCGACGAGATGAACACGCGTCTTCGCGAGCGGATGCAGCTGGAACAGGACCTTCAGGTTGCGGCCGAGAGCGGCCAGCTGGCGCTTCACTTTCAACCCATCGTGGGCGCTGCCGCGCATGATGTGCGCGGGGCCGAGGTGCTGCTTCGCTGGCGTCATCCGGATCGCGGGTTCGTCAGCCCCGCCGATTTCATTCCTGTAGCGGAGGCGAGCGGGCAGATCGTCGCGATCGGCGAGTGGGTTCTCGAAGAGGCCTGCCGCTGCTGGTCCGAATGGCACGCCCGCGGGATCGATCCCGGATATCTCGCGATCAATATATCCGGCGTTCAATTCAGAAAGAAGTTTTCGACGCGACTCGGCGAGCTGATGGCGAAGTACAGCATTCCGCCGCACGCACTCGAGCTCGAGATTACGGAAAGAGTTCTTCTAAACGACCACGCACAGGTTGCCGACGAGCTGAGCAGCCTGCGCGCACTCGGCGTACGGCTGTCGCTCGACGATTTCGGAACCGGCTATTCCGCGCTCAGCTACCTGAAACGGTTCCGGTTCGATGTGCTCAAGATCGATCAGAGCTTCGTTGCGGGCTTACCCGATGACGCGGATGACGCTTCGCTCGTGAAAGCGATTCTCGCGATGGCCAAGGGACTGAATCTGCAGGTTGTCGCGGAAGGCGTCGAAAATCGCGAGCAGCTGCGCTTTCTTGTGGCGAACGGGTGTGAGTTCGCGCAGGGCTACTTCTTCGCGAAGCCGGTGGATGAAGCGGCGTATGGCAAATACATCGAGGGCAGGCAATCCGGGAAGCCGGTTTGTCCGGCTCTGCCCTTCCTGATCCGGGCCGTTTAGAGCCGCGTTTGTTTACGAGGCGTGCGAGGGAGACTGCAGGTGGCAAACGATTTAGTTAAAGATTGGCTTCGGACGCGAAGATGCGTTGCGGCTGTGCTGTCGCTGGTGGCGCTTGCCGTCGCGAGCCCGAGTAGGGCTGCGTCTGACAGTTTAGTGATCGGCATCTTTCCCCGATACAATGCCACTGAAACAACCACGATGTACACGTCGCTCGCCGAACATCTGACCGAGCGGCTTGGTGGCACCAAAGTTACGGTTGTCACCTCCAAGGACTTCGAGTCCTTCTGGAAAGGTGTGGAGGAACAGAAGTATGATCTCGTGCACTACAACCAGTATCACTACATCCGTTCAGCAAAGACCTACAGAGTCATCGCCCACGCAGAAGAATTCGGAAAGAGTGCGGTCGCGGGTGCGATCTATGTCCGCAAGGACAGCGGCATCACGGACATATCCCAGCTGCGTGGCCGGACGATAATTTTTGGTGGCGGAAAAGACGCGATGCTGAGCTACATCGCACCCAGGTTTCTGATAATGCGCGCCGGGTTGAAAGAAGGAGACTTCAAGTCCGAGTTCGCGGTGAACCCACCGAACGCGCTGCTTGCCCTTTATCACAAGCAGGCCGATGCAGCGGGCGGTGGAGACATTCTCATCGATCTTCCCGTCGTAAGAAACGCGATCAATGCCGAGGAGCTGCGAGTCCTCGCAACGACCGAACCGCTGCTGTTCCTCCCTTGGGCGGTGAAACGCACGATGCCCTCGAAGCTGCGCGACACGATTCAGTCGATTCTTACCGAGCTCAAGGAGAGTCCCTCCGGGAAAAGCGTCCTCAAAGCTGCAAAGACGACTGGCATAGGGAAAGCTGAAGACAAGGACTACACTGCACATAGAAAAATCACCGACGCGGTATTCGGTGCAGCAAAAGGCATCGCCAAATAGAGGCTTCGCGCCGACCGATGATTCCATCAGCTCCGCAGGACGACACGGCTGTTCGCAAGCAAACGCCCTGGACGTCCCCAAGCGCGACGCGGAAAAGCGTAATTCTCGTCTTACTGCTCGTGGCGTTCGTGCTGTGGGCGCACATGGCTTCCGGGGTTCGAGTGTTTCGCTCGGAGGTGAAGTCAGAGCCCGGCTGGCCGGCGTTCCGCGCCGAATACCAGATGGACTACTACGGGCAGGACGGCCAGTATGTGCGCGCCGTTCAGAATGGCTATAACCTCGTTTCCTACACCTATAAATACGCGCCGCGATTTACCCGAAAGACCGCGGGCGACGCGGTAAATTCCTGCGCCAGCTGCCACACTCCCAGAGATCTCGCCTACGGCTTCGTCAACTCGGATCGCTTCAACGCGAAGCTCGGCCGCCGCATCTCCTTCGAAGAACAGGTGCAGCGCTGCTACGCAGGCCCCATGGACGGGTACGTGCCCACGATTTACGATCCGGCCGTGCGGGACATTCGGCTACTGGCACGGGCCGTTGCGCATCATCTTCAGTTGACTGAAGGCGCCCTCAGGAGCACAAATTGATTGGTGCAGATGCCAACTGGAAAATCGGTAGGACGCTCCTGCTCCTGCTGGCGGCGGGCGGCTTCTATATGCTCGCAACGCACAAGCACGCGCAAAGAGAAGAAATACGACAGGCGGCGGTCTCGCTGACTTCTGCATGCGCTGAAAAGCTGAGTCGTTACGCACTCGAGCCCGGCGAGAGTTATCGATCGCCGTATGTCGCGCAACAGACCGGGACGGCCGTAGCGCTGAGCGGCTACAGTAACGAAGACGTCCGTGCCGTTCAGCGGGGCTGCAACATCGTGGACGACACACAAGGCCGTCACACGACGGACGCAAGCCGCGATCGATGGAACACTACGCGCTTTATCCGTAGCAAGCATCTCGCCTGTACCCATTGCCATCAGGGGGTCGGCGACAAACAGGACGCGGACGGCAATCGGCTCAAAGGCTCGCTCCATCTCGGCACGTCGTGGGGAATGGCCGACATGTACGACCGCTTTACCGGCTTGCTCCTGTCGTTCGAGCTCCGGCAAATGCAGTGCTACATCAATTCGTCCAACGGTTACAAACCGAACATTGCGGATGACGTGATACGCGACGTCACTGCGTACAGCCGTTTTCTATCCGCCGCGCTCAATCTCAAGGTCGGCAATCATTACGACGAACAGGGCGTTGATGAGATCGCCGCGTCGGCTACCGATAAGCAGGGCGACGACTACGTTCGCGGCGAGGCCCTGTACAACCAGAAATGCATCAGCTGTCACGGCGTCCAGGCAGCCGGACGCGAGCTGAACGGTCAGTTGCTCGCGCCCGCCATCGCGGGACCGAACGCTTGGAACATGCAGTCGCGCAACTATTTCTACTATGTGTCGACGATCCTCCCGGGCTTCATCTGCCGCAACATGCCGCTCGGTGAAGAAAACACGCTGACGAATCAGGAATGTCGAGACATCGCGTTCTACATCAGCAATCTGCCCAGGCCTGCAGGCGATCGACAAGGCCCGCTCGCGGCGCTGAAGCAGCAGGCCCTGATGACAGGCATGCCACCCCTGCTCCGACTCATGGAGTCGCGCCGTAGCGAGCTTCCACGAGCGCCGGAGGCCGAGCGCAGTCAATGAAAGCGCTGGCCCAGAAGTATCGGGCCGTTCTCACGCAGCACTGGCCGGACGTCAGCAGCAATCTCATCGTCGGGCTGACGCTCGCGCTGGTGACGATTCCCCAGGCGGTCGCCTTCTCGGTGACTCTCGCCGGCGTGCCGCCCCACTTCGGCATCTACGCGGCGATCTGGGGCGTGCTGTTCTGCGCGCTCCTCAATCCATCGCGAATTTTCCACGGCGGACCGAACAATTCGATGTCCGCCGCTATCGGCGTCACGCTGCTGCCGATCGCGGCGCCCTTTGGTGCCGAGTACATGGGTTACGCCCTGACGCTCGGCCTCATGGCCGGGGTGATCCAGCTGTTGTTTTATCTGGTGCGACCCCTGGGCAGGATGCTCGATCTCATAAGCGAGCCCGTGATCGACGGCTTCATCTGCGGCATCGGCCTCTTTCTCATCTTCAAGGCAATGACGACCTTTGGCGGGCTGCCGCTCAATACGCAGGTTGAATGGCCGCTCTGGATCGCCTGGCAATCGTTACTGGCACTGCTCGAAATCGGCAATCTTCATGCGATCGAGGTGGGGCTTATCACGCTCATCACGTGCGTCATCGCTCAGCAATTCGACCGGCTGCGCCATTGGGCGATTCTGATCGGCGTTGCGGCGGGCACGGCCTATTCCGAATACCTGAATGCAACGCTCGGCCGACAGACGACCCTGATCGAGCAGATCGGCAATCTATCGTCGATCGGCCTTGTTTCACCTTCTCTGCCGGTGTTTAACCAGGAGGCGATGCCTGACGTCATCGCCTTGGTGCCCGGTGCGATCACGCTCGCGCTGCTCGGATTGTTTCAAACAGTCGCGGCAATGCGTCGCATGGGCCGCAAGGTCGGCCGTTTCACGAACAGCCGCCGCGCGATTTTCGCCGATGCAGTTTCGAATTGCCTCTTGCCGTTTCTCTCGTCCCTTCCGACCTGCGCGTCGTTCAACCGCATGTGGCTGGTGCACAAGCTCGGCGTTCACAACCGGATTGCGATCGCGCTCTCGGCACTGTGGGTGCTCTTGCTGGTGCTGTTTTTCTCAGACCTGATAGCGATCATTCCCATGCCCGCCATGGCGGCCATCATCATGCTGCTGGGCGCCAACATGCTGAAGTGGGCCGACATCAAGCCCCACCTGACTAACCGTCGTTCGGCGG
>JBKJPI010000446.1:0-8022 GCA_046595235.1 Burkholderiales bacterium
TGAGGCTCGCGACTCGCGCAGCCTGACCGTGCCGCATGAGCGTATGCAAGGCGTTGACGCCGAGGATGGATGCACCGATCACCAGGAATACGATCGCACCCGCGAGCGACCACGTCCAGACGACGGGTGCACTTTCGAAGATCCACGCCAGTCCCGTGAGCACGATGAGGTTCACGGCGAACTGGATGACCGCTGCGGAACGCAGATCGACGAGCGGGCAGTAAGCTCTCTGATACAACGTCCCTGCAGTGACCCCGATCAGCGCAACGGCAACCGCTATCACGCTTCCCGCTTGTGCTTCGTGCACGTCGATCTTGTGCCAGACGACGAGCGCCACGCCGAACAGTCCGACGCAGACGCCGAGCCACTGCCGTTGCGTGAGTTTCTCACCAAGCCATCGCTCTGCGATGATCGCAGTGAGCAGGGGCTGCGCGCACAGCAACACGGCGGTGATGCCCGCGGACATGCCGAGGTACTGGGTGTAGTGACTGCCGCCGAGGTGCACCGTGTGCATCAGCAGGCCGGCCGCGACGATGTGCCCGTACTCGGCGTACGAGGCGGGCCAGCGCGGGCGGAGCAGCAGTGCGATCGGTACCAGGCATGCGATGCCGAACGCAAAGCGAAGTGCCAGGAAGGTGAAGGGCGGCGCATGCTCGAGACCTATTTTGGTCGCGATGAAGCCCGAACCCCACACGGCAACGAAGTACCACGCGAGTGCGGTGTCGAAGCGGCGCTCTGAGCGAAGTTGCAAAGCGTGCCCGCAGGGCAGCAGCGCCTGCGAATCGAAAGGCGCGAGTATACGTGAGCAACGGGCCCCGAGGCCGCACGGAACGGACTAGAATCGCCGGCTTCCGCACCTTAGACGCAGCATAAGGTTGCGTCACTTCCAGGAGGTCACGAATGTTCGGGCGTCTCATGCCGCGTGAAGGGCGGTTCTTCGAGCTCTTCAATGAACATGCTGAACAACTCGTCCAGGGCGCGCGCGAGCTCGCTGCGCTCATTTCGAGCGGCGACGACATCGAGCGTCGCGCTTACAACATCGAGTCGATAGAAAAGCGCGGCGACAAGATCGCCTACGCCGCGATCGAGCTCCTGCATCGCACCTTTATCACGCCGCTCGACCGCGACGACATTCACCGCCTGGTGAGCAAGCTCGACGACATCCTCGACGTCATCGAGGACACTTCGCAATCCATCTACGCCTACGACGTAAACTCCATTACGCCCGAGGCGCGACGCCTGGCCGAGCTCTGCGTCGCGTGCGTCGAAAAAGTGAAATTGGCGGTGGGGATGCTTTCAAACATGGACAACGCGAAGGCGATCCTGCTCGTGTGCCAGGACATCGACCGCTTCGAATCGGAAGCCGATCACGTCATGCGCAGTGCCATGGCGAAGCTCTTTCGCGACGAGCCGGACGTGAAGCAGGTGATGAAGATGCGCTCGGTGTACGAGATGCTGGAAACGGTGACGGATCGTTGCGAAGACGTGGCCAACGTCATTCAGGGCATCGTGCTCGAGAACTCCTGATTTCCTTCACGTCCCAGCTCCCGTCCGGAAGCATCACGCCATGACCTTCGAGGTTCTTGTAATTCTCATTCTGGTCGCGCTTGCGTTCGACTTCATGAACGGCTTCCACGACGCCGCAAACTCCATCGCGACAGTCGTGTCGACCGGTGTGCTGAAGCCACTCTACGCCGTGGCATGGGCTGCAGCCTTCAACTTCATCGCGTACTTCGTGTTCGAGACCAAAGTCGCAGCGATGATCGGTAAAGGCATTGTGGACCCGGGAATCGTCGATCATTACGTCATCTTCGGTGCGCTGATTGGCGCGATCCTGTGGAATCTGATCACGTGGTATTACGGAATTCCTTCGAGCTCCTCACACGCGCTGATCGGCGGCCTCGTCGGCGCCGGCTTCGCGAAGGTCGGCGCCGATTCGCTGATTACCAGCGGACTGTTCAAGATCATTGCCTTCATATTCATCGCACCGCTTCTGGGGATGGTGCTCGCCGCGATCCTGATGATCGCGGTGTCGTGGATCTTCGTGAGGGCCACGCCGCGACGGGTCGACAAGTGGTTCAGGCGAATGCAGCTCGCATCTGCAGCGATGTACAGCCTTGGCCACGGCGGAAATGACGCTCAGAAGACTGCCGGAATCATCTGGTTGCTGCTCATCGCCGGCGGCTATTCGACGACGTCGGCTGCAGTGCCGGCCTGGGTCGTCATGGCGTGCTACGTGACCATCGCCCTCGGGACGCTCTTTGGAGGGTGGCGCATCGTAAAGACGATGGGCCAGCGCATCACCAAGCTGAAGCCCGTCGGCGGCTTCTGCGCCGAGACGGGCGGCGCTGCGACGTTGTTTCTCGCAACGGCGTTCGGAATTCCCGTTTCGACAACGCATACGATCACCGGCGCGATCGTGGGCGTCGGCGCGGTGCGCAATACGTCGGCAGTACGCTGGGGCGTGGCCGGCGGCATCGTATGGGCGTGGGTACTGACCATTCCCTGCTCGGCGGCTGTTGCCGCAATCGCATGGTGGGCAGGAACGAAGATCTTCTGACGGCGGCCGCCGCCGCGTCGCCGCGCGCTAAGGCGTGTGCTTGATTTTCAAGGCGACAATCGGACGGTCGTCCACGCGCCGTCTTTCGAGCGCGTGTACAGCAGGCGGTCGTGAAGGCGGTTTGCTCGCCCCTGCCAGAACTCGATCGCTTCCGGAACAACGCGATAGCCGCCCCACGTCGCAGGACATGGCGGTTCTGCGCCGTGCGTCTTTTCCATCTCGGCGTAACGCCGCTCCAGCGTCTGGCGATCGGGCACTACCGTGCTCTGAACGGAAGTAAGCGCTGCGAGTCGGCTTCCCACGGGCCTGCTGTTGAAGTACGCCTCCGTTTCTTCGGGAGTCGTTTTCTCTACGGTGCCTTCGATGCGCACTTCGCGCTCAAGCTCGATCCAGTGAAAGAGAAGCGCCGCATGCGCATTCGCATCGAGCTCGCGCGCCTTGCGGCTCTGATAGTCCGTGTAGAAAACGAAGCCGCGCGCGTCAGCGCCTTTCAGCAGCACCATGCGCGCTGAAGGTCGACCCCCTGGCGTGGCACTCGCGAGCGTCATTGCATTGACCATCGGAAGCGCTGCGCTCACGGCGTCTTCGAACCACGCCTGAAACTGTTCGATCGGATCCGCCGCCGCTTCGGCTTCGTTCAGGTGCTTCGCCATGTACTCTTCGCGCATGGCAGCGATATCTGAGGCTTTCATGGAAGGAAGGTGACGTTTTCGCTCCGATACTCGGGCAGCGGTATGAATTCGCTTTCGCCAGGCACCATCGGGAAGTCGCCCCCGCGCCAGCGCGCCGCTGCGTCATCCATGAGCACTCTGGAGCTCGCAACGAAGTTCCACCAGATCAGCCGGTCGCCATCCATGGGCTCACCGCCGATCACGATGATTCGAGCGGTCGAACGTGCAGTGACGCGGGCAGTCGTGTTCTGCGGGAGCATGCCGAGGTGGCGCACAGGTACCGGCTCGCCTGCTGCAATAACGTCGCCTGAAACCACGTAGATGCCGCGCTCTTCGTGCTCGTAAGGAAGCTCGAACGCCGCGCCGCCTTCCATTTCCACCGCGAGGTAGAACATCGGCGAGTAGGTGGGCGTCGGCGCGCTGCGGCCGAAAGCGGTGCCGGCGATGAGGTGCATGTAAACCCCCGGCAGCGTGATCAGCGGAATACTTTCTTTCGGGTGGTGGCTGAACGCGGGGTCGGTGCGCTCATGTTCCTGCGGGAGTGCGATCCAGGTCTGAATTCCATGAAGCCGCGGGCCGGCCGCGCGATCTTCAGCCGGACTGCGCTCCGAGTGAGTGATCCCGCGCCCCGCGGTCATCCAGTTCACCGCGCCGGGCTCGATAGCGAGCGCAGTCCCCAGGCTGTCGCGGTGCATCAGCGCGCCTTCGAATAGATACGTCATTGTTGCAAGACCGATGTGGGGGTGCGGGCGCACATCGACGCCCGCGCCACTGGCCATCCGTGCAGGACCCATGTGATCGAAGAAGATGAACGGGCCGACCATCTTCTGCGGATGCGCGGGCAGCAGCCGCCTCACTTCGAAGCCGCCGATATCCTTCTCGTGGGGCTTCAGCAGCATTACAGAGGACACGAACGCACTCTTCGGTTAACTGAAGACGTGATACTGCCACAGGCGAGAGCCTGTTATGGACTTAAACGTAGGCAGCGCTTCAGCCAGGCGCCGGAGTCAGCGAGCGTTCAGCGAGAAACTCGCCGAGGATGCGCGCGGTATGGGAGCGCTCGGGCTCCGTTATGATTTTCCACGGTGAACCTTGTGCGACGATGCGACCGCCGCCGTCGCCGCCTTCAGGGCCGAGATCGAGAATCCAGTCGGCCTCCGCCATCACATCGAGATTGTGCTCTATCACAACGACAGTGTTGCCCGCGTCGACAAGGCGGTGGAGCACGTGAATGAGCTTCTCTACGTCTGCCATGTGAAGACCGACCGTCGGCTCGTCGAGCACATACAGCGTGTTGCGGTTCGCGCCGGCGCGCCCGGGCCGCTCGCCCGCATCGTCGACAACAACGCGCACTTTCGCGAGCTCCGTGACGAGCTTGATGCGTTGCGCTTCCCCACCCGAGAGCGTGGGGCTTTGCTGGCCCAGCGTGAGGTAGCCGAGACCGACATCCTGCATGAGCCGCAGGCAGTGATGGATCGAACGATGCGCCGAAAAGAAGTCGACCGCTTCATCGATGCTCATCGCGAGGACTTCGCCGATCGAGCGACCTTTGAAAAGAACGGCCAGTGTCTCCCGATTGAAGCGCGCGCCATTGCAAACTTCGCACGGCACGCGCACGTCCGGAAGGAAGCTCATCTCGATCCGCTTCACGCCCTGGCCTTCGCAAGCGTCGCAGCGGCCGCCGCTCGTGTTGAAGGAGAAGCGGCTTGCGGTATAACCGCGCATGCGCGCTTCCGTCACTTCAGCGAATAGCCGGCGTACGTTGTCCCAGAATCCAACGTACGTGGCAGGGCACGATCGCGGCGTCTTGCCGATCGGTGTCTGATCCACTTCGAGCACGCGCCCCACACTTTCCCAGCCTTCGATCGCGCGACATCCGGTGATCGGCGACGATTTGCGCGTGCGAGCTTCCGCAACGAGGCGCGCAAGGTTGTCGTGCAGCACGTCGCGCGCCAGGCTCGACTTACCCGAACCGGACACACCCGTTACCACCGTGAGCCTTCCGAGCGGCACGCCCGCGTTCACGTTCCTGAGATTGTGAAGGCCGGCGCCCACGATCTTGATGCACGGCGCCGCGCGCGCCACGGCTCGCGGCGGATGCAGCGGATGACGCAGAGGATTCAGGAGGAATTGACCGGTGATCGACGCGGGCTGGCCGATGAGATCGTCGGCGGTCCCTTCGGCAATCAGCTCGCCGCCTAGCTTTCCGGCGCCGGGACCGAGGTCGATGACATGCGCGGCCCTGCGGATCGTCTCCTCGTCGTGCTCGACCACGATCAGGGTGTTGCCTTTCGCCTGCAGACGCTCGAGCGTGTCCAGCAGCACCCGGTTGTCGCGCGGGTGCAGGCCGATCGTCGGCTCGTCCAGGATGTAACAGACGCCGCGCAGATTCGAACCCAGTTGGGCCGCGAGACGGATGCGCTGGGCCTCCCCGCCGGATAGTGTCGGTGCTGCGCGATCGAGCGCGAGATACGACAGCCCGACTTGATCGAGGAAGCTCAACCGGCTCCGAATCTCCGGCAGGATGTCTCTCGCGATGTCGATCTCGCGTCCGGCGAGTGAAACGTTGCAGAAGAATTCTCCGAGCTGCGCCACGGGCAGCAACGTGAGCTGCGAAATCGATTTGCCGCGATAGCGGACGTTCAGGGCTTCGGTGTTCAGCCGCTGCCCCTGGCACTCGCCGCACGGTTCGTCGATCTCCAGCCACTCGAGCCATGAATCGAGCACGTGATCTTCGGCCCCGGTCTTCTGACGTGCCTCGTCCCACTCGACCTCGTCGATGTTGAGTCCGGTGCCGTAGCAGGCCGTGCACCACCCGTGCTTCGAATTGAAGGAAAAGAGGCGCGGGTCGAGCTCGGGAAAGCTGCGCGAGCACGAGGGGCATGCGCGCTTCGCTGAAAAAACGGTTTCTGTCATTTCGACGAGCGACGGGTCCTGCACCTTGACGGCGCGCTCGAGCGAATCGAGCCCGTCGATGATCTGGATGACGCCCTTACCGAACTCGAGCGCCGCAGTGACGCCCTCTCGCAGACGCTGTTCATTTTCGGGCAGGACTCGCACTTCGGCGACAGGCAGCTCGATCGTGTGCTCGATAAAGCGCGCGAGCTTCGGCCAAGGGCTTACCGCAACGAAAGCGCCGTCCACCCTGAGATGGGTGTAGCCCTTACCCGCCGCCCACTTTGCCAGGTCGGTGTATATGCCTTTGCGATTCGTAACGAGCGGCGCAAGCAGTCCCACCCGCTCGCCGCGGTAGTCGCGCATGATCGTGGCGACGATGCTCTCCGGGGTCTGCGGCTCGATAGGCACATCGCACGCCGGGCAATACTGTGTGCCGAGCTTGACGTAAAGAAGCCGCAGGAAGTGATAGATCTCCGTCAACGTCGCGACAGTGCTCTTGCGGCCGCCGCGGCTGGTGCGCTGCTCGATGGCGACCGTCGGCGGTATACCGAAGATCGCATCGACGTCGGGGCGGGACGCAGACTGAACGAACTGGCGCGCATAAGCGTTCAGCGATTCGAGATAGCGTCTTTGGCCCTCGGCGAAGATGATGTCAAAAGCGAGCGTCGACTTGCCCGAGCCGGAGACGCCGGTGATCACGGTGAATTTTCCACGTGGAATTTCGACGTCGATCGACTTCAGGTTGTGCTCGCGGGCCTGGCGCACGCAGATGCTGCCATTCCTCTGCCGCGTCGGATACGCCGCAAGGCCGTCGTGCGCGACGGCAGGCATCGCGTGCCGGCCCGCTGCCAACGCGCTTTCGTAATCGCGTAGTGCCTTACCCGTGTGCGAGGCGCTGCACTTCATGACGTCTGTCGGCGTACCGGTTGCGACGATTTCACCGCCCGCGTCGCCGCCTTCGGGTCCCAGATCGATCAGCCAGTCGGCAGAACGAATGACGTCGAGGTTGTGCTCGATCACAATCAACGAATGCCCCGCACCGATCAGCTGGCGCAGTGACTTCAGAAGCTTGGAAATATCTTCGAAGTGAAGCCCGGTCGTCGGCTCGTCGAAAAGAAACAGCGTTCCTTTTGCAGTCGCTCCGGGCTTGCGCGCCGAGCTTCGCGCGGTTGCTGCCGATTCCGCCAGATGCCCGGCAAGCTTCAATCGCTGCGCTTCTCCCCCCGACAATGTCGGCACGGGCTGGCCGAGTTTCAGGTATTCGAGGCCGACATTGAAAAGGGGCTGCAGCACACGGCGCACCTCGCGCTCGCCAGTAAAGAAGGCGAGTGCTTCCGAAACCGTCATATCGAGGACGTCCGCGATCGAATAGCCGTCGATCTTCACTTCGAGGATTTCGGCGCGATAGCGACTGCCGTTACAGTCGGGGCAGCGCAGGTAAACGTCGGACAGAAACTGCATCTCAACGTGCTCGAAGCCGTTGCCGCAGCACGTCGGACACCGGCCATTGCCCGAGTTGAAGCTGAATGTGCCCGGCGTGTAACTACGCTCTTTCGAAAGCGGCTGCTGCACAAACAGCTTGCGGATGGCGTCGAACGCCCCGACATAGCTCGCCGGATTCGAGCGCGTCGTGCGCCCGATCGGCGACTGATCGACCATGACGATATCGCCAATCAGCTCGTGGCCGTTGAGCGCCTGGTAGGCGCCCGGGGTCTCAGTGGGCTTGCCTTTGGCCCTGCGAAGCGCTGCGTGCAGTACGTCCTGGATCAGTGTCGACTTGCCCGATCCGGATACGCCTGTGATGCACACCATGCGATTCAGCGGGATCGATACATCGACGCTCTTCAGGTTGTGCTCCGATGCGCCGATCACTTCGATGTGCGCGCGTGGAGG
>JBKJPI010000504.1:0-8680 GCA_046595235.1 Burkholderiales bacterium
GCTCGCGGCGCGCGCCGCGCACGAGCTGCGCGCGTACGACCGGCGCGACCGGCATCTCGAGCGCGCCATGCGCGGAGCGCCCGAGGACGATCCACTTCGCGTCGTGACCGAAGCCGAGCTTCTTCTGGACGAGCGGCGTCCGCAGGATGCGCTCGAAGCACTCAAAAGACTGCCGCGTAAGCACACGGCGGCCTTGAGGCTGGAGCTGAGAGGCCAGCAACAGGTGAGGCAGTGGGACCAGGTCGCCGCGCTCGTGAGCGAGCTGGAGCGGCGAAGCGTCTTCGATGCCAGTGAAGCGGGGAAGCTCCGGACCCATGCGTTTGCGGAAAGCCTGCGGCGAAAGGGCCGCGACGCACACACCCTCGATGAAGTATGGAAGAAAATTCCGGACGCGGAGAAGCGCGAGACGCCGATCGCGCTCGCCGCAGCGCAGTGCTACATCGCGCTCGGCCGCGGCGGTGATGCACAGGCGATCATCGAGCACAGCCTTGCCACGGCGTGGGACAGTGGGGTGGTAGCGCTATATCCGGAAGTCGCGAGTGGTGACCCCGTTAAGCAGATCGAGCGCGCCGAAGCCTGGCTGCGCGAGCACCCACGCGACGGGGCACTGCTCCTGACGCTGGGCCGCTTGTGCGCGCGTCAGGCGTTGTGGGGTAAAGCGCAGAGCTACCTCGAAGCGGCAATTTCGATCGAAGCGACGTACGCAGGTCACCTCGAGCTGGCGCGACTGCACGAGCAGCTCGGCAACACCGACGCCGCGCGGCGCCATGAACGCGAAAGCCTGCGGCTCGCCTTGCTCGAACTGAAGGGCAATCGCCAGGAGTGACGGCTACGTAAGCAGGGGGCGAGGCCACCACGTCCTACGCAGGTGCGACTGGTGCTGCAACGGCCGGAGTAAACGCGTCCGAGAAGAATTCCTCGTCCGGCAACCTGCAGACCGAAGTGAAGTCCTTGTGTGCCGCTTCGACCATCAGCGGCGCTCCGCACGCGTAGACCTGATAGCCGCTGAGGTCCGGGAAATCCGCCATCACCGCGCGATGCACGAAGCCCGTGCGTCCGGCCCACTCGTCTTCCGCCGCCGCTTCGGAAAGCACGGGCACGTACGTCAGCACAAGGTCGCGCTGCCACTGAACCGCGAGCTCGTGCATGTAAAGGTCGCTGCGTCGGCGGCCGCCCCAGTAGAGAGTTATCGGCCGGGTGAGACCTTTGTGGCGCGCGTGCTCGATCATCGCCTTGATGGGGGCGAACCCGGTGCCGCTCGCGACCAGCACGATGGGCTTCGCGCATTCCTCGCGCAGGAAAAACGTGCCGAGCGGACCTTCGAAGCGGAGGATTTCCTTCTCTTTCATCTTGTTGAAGACGTGATCGCTGAACGGCCCGCCGTAATTTCTGAGGTGCAGCTCGATCAGCGCGTCGTCGTGCGGCGGATTCGCCATCGAAAGACTGCGGCGCATGCCCCCGCGCATCAGAATGTCCACGTATTGTCCGGCGAGAAAATGCAGCCGCTCGTTCGCGGGAAGCTTCAGCTGGATCCGCATGACGTCCGGCGCGAGCTTTTCCATTTTGTGCACGCGGCACGGCAGCGTGCGCACCTGGATGTCCTTGACCGCGCTGATCTCCCGGCATTCGATGACGATATCGGTGAGCGGCTTCGCCTGACAGAAAAGCGCATAGCCCTGTGCCTTGTCCGACTCGGGGAGCGCCGTTTCCTGATAGACGCCGTAGTCGACAGTACCTTCGAGCACCTTGCCTTTGCAGGTGCCGCAAGCGCCGTTGCGGCAGCCGTAGGCAATCACGAATCCTTCGCGAAGCGCAGCTTCGAGGACCGTCTCCTCGTCCTGCGTCTCGAAGGCGTGATTACTCGGTTTGATAGTGATGCGATGGGGCATGAGGGTGTTCGGCTAAAATGCGGTATGCGAAGTCGGGTCGTTCGTCACCTGGAGCGACGGACGTGCGGCGCATCGTGGCACGCCCGTGCGCGAGTCGCTCCGCCTAATCTACCACAGCACCTCATGCGATCAATCGAGCTCGCCGAGCTCACCACGCTCGTAAGTAGCACTGACGGAGGGACGCGATGAAAAGCGACAGCACTGACGACGACGATACGCTCCTCGTTCTCACTACGTTGCCGAATCGTGATGCAGCACTGAGCCTCGCGCACGCGATCGTCGAGCGCAGGCTCGCTGCGTGCGTAAATGTCCTCGCCGGGTGCACTTCGGTGTATCGCTGGAAAGGCGCCGTCGAAGAGGCGAGCGAAGTTCCGGTGCTGATTAAAACGCGCGCAGCGCGGTATGCCGAGCTCGAGGCGGCGATTCTGGCGCTTCACCCCTACGAACTTCCGGAGATCATTGCAGTCCCAGCGGTGCTCGGTCTAGCCGGTTATCTCGAGTGGGTTGCCGAAGAAACCGCAATTCCCATTGGATAGCAATCAAAAACCGCGCCCCTTCGATGCTCAAACACCTGCTCATACTCCTCTCGCTCTTCGCACTCCCCGCAGGTGCGGCCGAGCAGGACCTTCTCGATCCGGATCAGGCCTTCCGGTTTTCGGCACGCGTACTCGGTTCGGACGCAGTCGAAGTGCGTTACCAGGTAGCGCCCGGTTATTACCTGTATCGCGACAAGTTCAAGTTCGCATTCAACCCCGCAACTGTCGAAGCAGGTGGCGCCGAGCTTCCGCCCGGGATCGTGAAGAAGGACGAATTCTTCGGCGAAGTTGAGACTTACCGCGGCGAAGTGCGTATTCGCATTCCCGTGCGCAGCGTGAATTCAGCGAGCGCCACGCTGATCGCAACCTCGCAGGGCTGCGCGGATGTCGGCGTATGTTACGTGCCTCACGATCAGACGGCGAAGCTCGTGCTCGCGGGCGCGTCGGGCGCTGCCACTGCCACTCCGGCCGAAGTGACATTTCCCCCCGCCCCGCCCGCAGGCGATCTTACGCAGGCGCTCGCTTCGTCCGCACGCACTGACGGCTCGAATCGCGGGCAGAACGATCGCACCGTTGCCAATTTCCTGGGTGAGGACGGCGCGATTGCCAAGCTCTTTCACGGGGAGCCTGCGCTTCTCATCCTCAGTTTTTTCGGTTTCGGCCTGCTCCTCTCGTTGACGCCGTGCGTGTTGCCGATGCTTCCGATTCTCTCCGGGATCATCGTTGGCCGCGGCGCGACGCTCACCCGCGCGCATGCGTTCCTCCTGTCGGTCGTCTACGTTCTGGGCATGGCCATTACCTATGCGATCGCCGGCGTGCTGGCGGGGCTCTCCGGAGCAATGCTGGCAGCAGCGCTGCAGAGTCCGTGGGTCGTAGGGTCATTCGCCGCGGTGTTCGTGGCGCTCGCCGGTGCAATGTTCGGTTTTTACGAGCTCCAGCTGCCCGCCGCGATGCAGACGCGCTTCGCCGAGGCGACCAACCGGTTGCCCGGCGGCCGCTTCGCGGGCGTTTTCGGCATGGGTGCATTGTCGGCCCTGATCGTAGGGCCCTGCGTCGCGGCACCGCTCGCCGGTGCCCTGCTGTACATCAGCCAGAGCCGCGACGTGTTCCTCGGTGGCTCGGCTCTTTTTGCGATGGCGATCGGGATGGGCGTTCCGCTGCTCGTCGTCGGCGCTTCGGCCGGCGCGCTCCTGCCGAAGGCGGGTCCGTGGATGGAAACGGTGAAGCGTTTCTTCGGGATCGTCCTGCTCGGTGTCGCAATCTACCTCGTAGCGCCGCTGGTCGGGCCGAGCATTGAGATGCTGGCCTGGGCAGCACTCCTCATCGTGACCGGCATTTTCATGCGCGCGATCGATCCGCTGCCCGCGGGTGCTCGTGGTTTCGACCGCTTCACGAAAGGTATGGGCGTGATCGTGCTCGTCACAGGCATCGCCTTCCTTGTCGGTGCACTGGCCGGCGGTCGCGATGTGCTGCAACCGCTCGCGGGTCTGCGAGCGGCGAGCACTGCCGGCGTGCCGTCGGCGACCGCTTTTGCCAAGGTGGATTCGATGAGCGATCTCGATGGCGCTGTGAGCGCTGGGAAAGGGCGCCCGGTGATGCTCGATTTTTATGCGGACTGGTGCGTGTCCTGCAAAGAGATGGAGAGGTACACCTTCAGTGACCCCGAGGTCGTCGCGCGGCTCGGTCGGGTGGTCAAGTTGCAGGCCGACGTCACCGCGAACACCGCGGATCATCAGGCGCTTCTCAGGCGCTTTCGTCTGTTCGGGCCGCCGGGAATTGTTTTCTTCGACCGCGAAGGTCGCGAGATCGAAGGGCTGCGCGTGATCGGTTTCCAGCCGGCGGAGCGGTTCAGGAAAGTGCTCGACCAGGTGCTCGCGTTCGAGCGCACCGCGCCGTGACCCTTGTTTCCTTACCCGATCGGTGAACCGCCAGCGGGAATGGCTGGTCGTCGCGGCCGTCGCAATTGCCGCCGGCGCGGCGGGCTACGGCTACAACGCCTCGCGTTCAGCACCTGATACTGTGGCATCGCAGGACGGCGTTGCGGCGATGAACGCGATGCGGCTTCCGGATCTCACCGGGAAGCCGCAGGCACTCGACCAGTGGCGGGGGAAGGTGGTGGTGGTTAACTTCTGGGCGACGTGGTGCGCCCCGTGTCGCGAGGAGATTCCGCTCTTCGTGCGTCTTCAGGACAAATACAGGGGTCAAGGTCTCCAGTTCGTCGGGATCGCGATTGACCAACCGGAGAAGGTACGGCCGTACGCTGCCGAGCTCGGTATGAATTTCCCCGTGCTCATCGGTGGGATCGATGGGCTCAATCTTGCCCGCACGCTGGGAAATCGCGCCGCCGTTTTACCGTTCACCGTGATCGTGGGACGCGATGGAAAAATCGCTTCAACCGCCGTCGGTGCGGCTAAAGAACCGCAGTTTGAAGCGGGACTGCAGCCGCTTCTTTCCGCTTCTCCGTACAACGCGCGTTAAAAAGACGTAACAAGACGCAGGGCCTTAGCTCGCCGCCTGAGGGTCTGACGCCGGATGTGATTCCAAGGGAGCGCCTAACGCGACCATTCGCCGAGGCTCAGCCCCCAACGATTGGCGCTCCTTTTACGTTGGCCTTTATCGGCGAACACTGGACATCTTGCGGAAACTTGCGTCAAACTCCGACCGCGAATGGCTTTGGCATGACGTGCACAATGACGAAAACCATCCTCCTCATCAATGGGCCCAATCTCAATCTCCTGGGCACTCGGGAGCCGGATAAGTATGGCGCAGTGACGCTCGCCGAGATCGAACGGAAGCTGAGTGAAACAGCCAGGGCCGCTGGGGCCCTAATGCACGTTTTCCAAAGCAACTCGGAATCAGATCTCGTCGATCGTATTCAGCGGGCGCCCACTGACGGCATCGAGTTCATCATCATCAACCCGGCCGCCTACACACACACAAGCGTTGCGATCCGCGACGCGCTGGCGGCCGTGCAGATTCCATTCATCGAGGTTCATCTGTCCAATATTCACGCGCGCGAGGCGTTCAGGAAGCGTTCCTATTTCAGCGACCTCGCAACGGGCGTTATCAGCGGTCTCGGTGCGAAAGGGTACGAGCTCGCCCTCAGCTACGCGCTCGATCACGCCCCGAAAGGCTAGCGATATGGATCTACGAAAACTGAAGACCCTGATCGACCTCGTGCAGCAGTCCGGCATCGCTGAACTGGAGATCACCGAAGGGGAGGAGAAAGTCCGCATCAGCCGCGGTGTCCCCGCACCCGCGGGCTCAGCGCCGCAAGCCGCCCCCTTTTACGTCACCGGGATCCCCGCTTCGCCAGAACCGGCCGCGGCCCCTGTCGAACCCGCAGCGCCGGCTGAGCCCGAAGGCCAGGTCGTGAAATCTCCGATGGTCGGAACGTTTTATCGCAGTGCTGCACCGGGCTCCAAGCCTTTCGTTGAGCTGGGCCAGACGATCAAGGCGGGAGAGACCGTCTGCATCATCGAAGCCATGAAGCTTCTGAACGAGATCGAGTGCGACTTCGACGGCGTGATCAAGGAGATCCTCGTCGAGAATGGCGCGCCGGTCGAGTACGGGCAGCCGCTCTTCCGCCTCGCGTAATCTGATGTTCGAGAAAATACTGATCGCCAATCGGGGCGAGATCGCTCTACGCATCCAGCGCGCGTGCCGCGAGCTTGGAATCAAGACGGTCTGCGTGCATTCGGAAGCCGATGCCGAAGCGAAATACGTGAAGCTTGCAGACGAATCGGTCTGCATCGGTCCGGCGCCTTCTGCTGCAAGTTATCTCAACATTCCGGCGATCATCAGCGCGGCCGAAGTAACCGATGCCGAGGCGATCCACCCGGGATACGGTTTCCTTTCCGAGAATGCGGATTTCGCAGAGCGCGTGAGCCAGAGCGGATTCGTCTTCATCGGCCCGCGCGCAGAAACGATCCGCCTCATGGGCGACAAGGTGAGCGCCAAGAACGCCATGAAGAAAGCGGGCGTGCCCGTGGTGCCGGGCATCGATGCGACGCTGCCGGAGGAGCCCAAGGAAATCGTAGGGATCGCACGCGAGATCGGTTACCCGGTAATCGTCAAGGCGGCGGGCGGGGGCGGCGGGCGGGGTATGCGCGTCGTCCACACCGAAGCCGCGCTCCTCAACGCGGTGAATACGACGCGCGCGGAGGCACAGGCGGCTTTCGGCAATCCGAACTGCTATATCGAGAAATTTCTCGAGAAGCCGCGACACATCGAGATCCAGGTGCTCGCGGACAAGCACCGTAACGCAATCTATATCGGTGATCGCGACTGCTCGATGCAGCGAAGGCACCAGAAGATCATCGAGGAAGCGCCGGCACCGCACATCAATGCGCGCGCGCAGCTGAGAATCGGCGAGCGTTGCGCGGAAGCGTGCCGCAAGATCGGCTATGAAGGTGCGGGGACGTTCGAGTTCCTCTACGAAGGCGGTGAGTTCTATTTCATCGAGATGAACACGCGGGTGCAGGTCGAGCATCCGGTGACCGAGATGATCAGCGGCATCGACATCGTTCAGCAGCAGATACGGATCGCGTGCGGCGAAAAGCTTCCGATGAAGCAGCGCGACGTGGTGCTGAAAGGGCACGCCATCGAATGCCGCATCAATGCCGAGGACCCGTATACCTTTACACCGTCTCCGGGACGCATCACCTCGTTCCACGCGCCGGGCGGTCCGGGCATCCGCGTCGACTCCCATGCTTACAATGGATATTTCGTTCCGCCGCATTACGATTCGCTGCTCGGGAAGATCATCGCCTACGGAGACACCCGCGAGCAGGCGATCGCGCGCCTGCATGTTGCGTTATCCGAAACCGTCGTCGAAGGCATCAAGACCAACATACCGCTTCACCAGGACCTCATGCGCGACGCGGCTTTCATTCGCGGCGGTACCGGCATCAATTACCTCGAGGAAAAGCTCGCGAAGCTCGCAGGCAAGTAGAAACCCGCGCATGCCCTGGCTGTCCGCCGCTACGACTGTCGATCGCAATCTCGCCGAGCCGCTGTCTGAGGCGCTGATCGAAGCGGGCGCGCTGAGCGTGGACGTCTCGGATGCTGACGCAGGCACCGCGTGGGAGCGGCCGATTTTCGACGAGCCCGGTGGTGCGGTCGCGGCGGGCTGGCAGCGTGCGCATGTGACCGCGCTCTTCGCAGCCGAGGCCGACCTCCCGAGCGCCATTGCCACTGCGTTCCACGAGAGCGGCGTCGATCCTGCGAACGCGTATGAAGTCACCCGTGTAGAAGACGAAGACTGGGTGCGACGCACGCAGGCGCAATTCACGCCGCAGGAAGTGGCTCCGCGGCTATGGATCGTTCCGAGCTGGCACACGCCGCCCGATCCCGGTGCGACGAACATCGTTCTCGATCCCGGGCTTGCCTTCGGGACCGGTACGCACCCGACGACGCGGCTGTGTCTGCGCTGGCTTTCGCGCTGCATCCGCGGAGGCGAGCGCGTGATCGATTTCGGCTGTGGCTCGGGCATTCTTGCGATCACTGCGAAGAGGCTCGGCGCGGCTCATATCTTCGGCGTCGACATCGACCCGCAGGCGGTGCTGGCTGCCCGCGAGAATGCAGTGCGAAACGGCGTGACCGCCAACTTCGTCTCCGCAGCCGACGACGTGCGCGGTCCTGCCGACGTCGTGGTCGCAAACATCCTCGCGCAGCCGCTGATCGTACTTGCGCCGCTTCTTGCAAGTCTCACACGGGCGGGCGGGCGGCTTGCGCTTTCGGGCATACTCGCTGAACAGGCTGACGAAGTTCGAGACACCTACAGCGCATGGTACGATTTCGAGCCGGTTCAGGAAGAAGATGGATGGGTGCTCGTCGCGGGCACGCGCCGCGATGTCGGCCCCTGGAGAAATGATCATCAGCAGCCCCCTTCACCTTTACCGCGAGGTGTGACGTGAGTCTCGTGTCACGCTGTCCGCGCTGTAGAACCCTTTACCGCGTGACGCCGGCGCAGCTGCAGGCGCGCGCGGGTCAGGTGCGCTGCGGCCGCTGCCTGAACGTCTTCGATGGCTTCGCAGCGCTCGCGGCAGAGCAGCCCAATGCAGCGCTCGATCCGGTGCAATTCGAGCCGGAGGCGGCCTCGGCGCCTGAGCCCGCGCCACAACAAACACCGGTTTCAACGAAGCAGCCCCTGCAACCCTCGCCGATGGCGGCGGCCACAAAGACGTCGATATCCGAGCGCGCGCCGGCAGAGCCCGTGGCGCCGGCCCGTGTGCGCAGCCCCCAAGCGGAAGG
>JBKJPI010000582.1:0-2726 GCA_046595235.1 Burkholderiales bacterium
CCAGGCGCTCGTTCTCCCGCGCCGCACCGATCCGCGCGTGCGCGTGCCACGCGGATCGATTGCGATTGCGACCGGCATGACCTCGATCTATCCGATCGAGAGTCCGGGCGGATGGCACCTCATCGGCGCAACCCCCATTCGGTTATTCGATCTGCACTGGCCCCGCCCGGCCTTGCTGAGTCCCGGCGACTTGGTCGAGTTCGAGCCGATCGCCGTCGGCGAGTTCGATGCCATTCAAGCCGCAGTGGCAGCGGGCACCTACCAGCTCCACTCCGAAGCAATCGCGGCATGACGCCGGCGCTTAAAATAATTGCACCGGGACTGCACACCACCGTCCAGGATTCCGGGCGCAGCGGCTATCAGGACATCGGGTTGCCCGCTAACGGCCCCCTCGACTGCGTGAGTTTTCGGATGGCGAACGCACTTGTAGGCAACCCGCCCGGAACGCCGATGTTCGAAATGCTCCTGCGGGGGCCGACCTGTGAAGTCGTCGCGGATTCCGTGCGCGTGGCACTCGCCGGCTGCAGCGCATCCATCGAGGTGCGCGCCGCCGATGCGCGGACGATTCCAGCCGGCCATAGCGTACGACTCGTGCGCGGCGAGGTCTTCCGGATCGGGTCGCTCGGCGATTCGACCTGTGCATACCTCGCGATCGAAGGTGGGCTGGATATTCCGCCGGTTCTCGGCAGCGCTTCTACTTACGTGCGCGGTGCGATTGGCGGGTTTCACGGGCGCCGTCTCCAAAAAGACGATCGAGTGCCGCTCAAGCTCGCGGCGGTGAAGGTGCGCGCCGAGCGTACGCTCCCTCGATCGCTCGACCTTGCCTTCGATCAGGCGGTGCGCGTGGTGCTCGGTCCACAAATCGATTACTTCACCGACGCCGGTGTGCACACGTTCCTGTCATCGCAGTACACCGTGTCGCCGCAGTCCGACCGCATGGGTTTTCGTCTCAACGGACCCGCGATCGCGCACGCCAGAGGCCACGACATCGTTTCCGACGGCATCGTACCCGGTGCAATCCAGGTCCCGGGCTCGGGGCGCCCTATCGTGCTCCTCGTCGACCACCAGACGACCGGCGGATATCCCAAGATTGCGACGGTGATCTCGGTGGACATTCCGGTCGTCGCGCGCCGCAAGCCCGGCCGCACGATCCGCTTCGTTGCAGTCGAAGTGCGCGAGGCCGAGCTGCTGCGTAGAGAACAGGAAGCGGCGATTCGCGAAGACGTGGCCCATCTTGATGCCGGCATCGCGCAGTGCGCTGAAGGTTAGCTCGAACTTTATGGATAGAATGAATGGCATGTCGAAACTGAAAGCGACTTACGCACGCAGCCGCGTTCCCCTCTACATACAAGTTGCCTCGGCCCTGAGGCGTCGTATCGAAACCGGCCAATGGCAGCCAGGGCAGAAAATCTCCACGCTCGAAGAGCTCGAACAGGAGTTCGAAGTCGCGCGCGTAACGGTCCGCCAGGCGACCGGGCTTCTGCAAAACGAAGGCCTCGTTCAGCGTCAGCAGGGTCGCGGCACCTTCGTCACCGACAAAGTTCAGGACAAGCACTGGCTCGAGCTCGAGACGTCGTGGGAATCGCTCATAGCGCCCATCAAGAGCAACATTCCTGAGATCATCAAGGTCAACAATCCGCCGCCGTGGCCGCGCCTCGCGCCGGAGGACGGCAAGCTCGCGGAGGACTATGTTTTCCTGCGCAGCGTGCAGTTCAAGACCGATGCGCCGTACGCCGTCGTCAACGTGCATCTCGAGCGCGGCATCTACGACCGCGACCCAGGCACGTTTCTCACGCACACGGCGCTGCCGGTGCTCGCGACGCTCGACGGCATCGATATCGAGCAGGCGCATCAGACGCTGATCATCGGCACTGCTGATCCCGTCACCGCGAGCCTCCTGCACGTTCCCATGGGCACGCCCACCGCCGAGTGCCATTGCGTGGTGACGAATCGAGAAGGCGTCGCGATCTACGTGGCCGAGATTATCTACCGCAACGATTGCATCAAGCTCTATATCAACCTCTTCGACCGATCGCAATCGCGCAACGGCGCACGCAATCCGGAAGCGAAGACGAAATCCACAAAGGCGTCCAGTACGGGCTCGGCGAGTCGCTCCCGCAAGAAGGCGCGTAGAAGCAAGCCTCATTGACATGAATAGCGCCGATCAGAACAGTACGCAGAGCCTGCGCGGTTTCTTGACCATGGTGGAGCGCGATTTCCCCGACGAGCTTCTGCGAATCCGCGTTCCGGTCAGGACGCATCTCGACATCACGTCGCTCGTCTTCGAGCTCGAGCGCGCCGGCAGGAGTCCGGTCGTGGTCTTTGAAAACGTCGAAGGGCACACGATGCCCGTCGTCACCAACATCGCAGGCAATCGCAAGCTTCTCGCGGCCTGCCTCGGCGTCGCGCCGGAAAACCTGCCGACTGCCTTTCGCGAGCGCTGCCAGAGTTACGTCCCGTGCGAAGTCGTCGGCGATGCCCCGTGGCAGGAGGTGGTGCTCGAAGGTGATGCGGTCGATCTGACGAAGCTGCCCATCCCGCTGCATTTCTCGGTCGATTCCGCCCCCTACATCACGGCGGGTCAGATCACGGCGCGCGATCCTAAGACGGGCGTCGACACGACCGGATTTCATCGGCTGATGCTCAAAGGCAAAAACCGCCTGGGCGTGTCGCTGCACTCTCGCCGGCGGATGCACGAGTTTCACCGCCGTGCGGCGGAGCGCGGC
>JBKJPI010000664.1:0-7381 GCA_046595235.1 Burkholderiales bacterium
CTATCCCGTGGCGATGAAAGTGCAATCGCCGGGTATCTCGCACAAGACCGAAGCCAACGCCGTGCGACTCGGAATCGCAGACGAACGCGAGCTCAAAGCCGCGTATGCGGAAATCATCGCGAACTCCCGCACCTACAAACCGGATGCGAAGATCGAAGGCGTACTTATCCAGGAAATGGTGAAAGGCGGCATCGAAGCGATACTCGGCGTAACCAATGACGCGCTGTTCGGACCCGCGATCATGTTCGGGCTCGGCGGGATTTTTGCCGAAGTGCTGAAGGACGTCTCGTTCCGCCTCGCTCCGGTTACCCCCGCTGTGGCGCGCGAAATGATTGCGGAGATCAAAGGCTATCCGCTGCTGACCGGTGCCCGCGGCAAGGCGCCCGCGGACATCGATGCGCTGGCGGACACGATCGTCAAGCTGTCTGCGCTTGCAATCGACCTCGAGGACGACCTCTCGGAGCTCGATATCAATCCGCTGTTCGTCATGGAGCAGGGCAAGGGTGTCGTCGCAGCGGATGCGCTGATCAAGCCTAAAGTGATGAAAACAAGCGATGAGAAGTAGGCACTGCGAGGAGCGATCAGAAGCCGCGCAGAAGCCGTAATCTGTGAAGTCGGCGTCATTCCGGACCTGCCGTACTGCGGCGCGACCCGGAATCCATTTTTAAGCGAGCGTTATGGAAAACAAACCCGAAGTCGTTGAGTTGTGTGACCAGATCCGGCGGTTTATCCGGGCCGAGGTCGATCCGCTGTCTCGCGTAATCGAAGAGAACGACGAAATGCCCGCCGATCTCATCCAGAAAGCACGTGATCTCGGGCTCTTCGGCCTCACGATCCCGGAAGAGTACGGCGGCATCGGGCTCGACCTTGCGGGCAAGTGCGCGGTCGAGGAGGAGATGGGCAAAACCAATTACGGTTTTGCGACGCTCATCGGCAACCACACCGGTATCAGCACCACAGGCATCGTTGCGATCGGCAACGATGCCCAGAAGCAGAAATATCTGCCGCGCATGGCGTCCGGCGAGTGGATCGGCGCGTTCGCGCTGACAGAGCCGCAGGCGGGTTCCGATCCCGCGGCAATGCGTACCAAGGCGGTTAGGAAGGGCGACCGCTACATCCTCGACGGCGAGAAGATATACATCACGAATGCAGGCCTTGCGCAGGTCTTCACGGTGATGGCGATCACCGATCCTTCAAAGGGTATCAAGGGCATCTCGGCGTTCATCGTCGAGCGCGATTCGCCCGGGTTCAGTGTCGGCCGCAACGAGCTCAAGATGGGCATGCACGGCTGCACGACTGCACCGCTCGCTTTCACGAGCTGTGAAGTGCCTGCCGAGAATCTCCTCGGCGCCGAAGGTATGGGTTATGTGCAGGCCCTGAAGACACTCACTGCGGGGCGCGTCACCGTTTCCGCCCGCTGCTGCGGGATCATGGACAAACTGATTGCTCAATGCGTCGACTACATGAAAACCCGGACGCAGGGCGGTAAGCGCCTCGCCGACCATCAGGGCCTTCAGTGGATGCTCGCCGATATGTCGGTGGCGCGAGACGCGTCGCGCGGACTCACGCAGCGCGCGATAGAAACGCTCGTGCGTGGAGAGCGGGGGACGATGGAAGCTTCCGCCGCGAAAGTTTTCAGCACCGAAGCGCTCGCCAAGGTCGCCGATTGCGCGGTCCAGATCCATGGCGGAATGGGCTATATGCGCGACATGGGTATCGAAACGACTTACCGCGACGCGCGCATCGTGCGTATTTATGAAGGCTCGTCGGAGATCCAGCGCAACATCATCGCAGGGCAGTTGTTGAAAGACGATTGAATCGCTACCAGCTTCAACCTTCCTCACGCAGAAACGCACACGGTCATGCTTGCGCACACTGTCGCGTATAACCTCCGTGCCGCGCCGCAGCTAAAGCACGTGGCCGCGATACTGGGCGCTCCGAACGCGGCGGTCGGTTTGCATGAGCTCTCGAAAAAAATGGGCGCGCCCATGCGATTAAAAGACATCGGTATGAAAGAGCAGGATCTCGATCGAGCCACTGACATCATTTGTGAAACCCCTTACCCCAATCCACGTCCGCTTGAGAGCGGAGCGATTCGCGCAATGCTCGAGAATGCATTCCAAGGTCATCACCCGCAGCCCGATTCGATGGCGTATCGCACATGAGCGGAATATGCACATACAAATTGCGTAGAGCGGTCGTTGTTCTTCTGGGCGTCTGGGTTACCGTACTGCCGCAATCGGTCCCGGCACAGAGCTATCCCGCCAGGCCTGTGCGCATGATCGTGCCGTTTCCGCCCGGTGGCGGGACCGACACGATGGGCCGCGCACTTGCCCAGAAGCTCACTGAAGCGTTCAAGCAGCCGGTCGTGGTCGAGAATCGGGCGGGCGCGGCGGGCGTTATCGGCACAGACATCGTCGCTAAATCTCCTGCCGATGGACATACCCTGCTGTTTGCGAGCAGTGCTTACGTGATCTCCGCAGCCGTGCAGCCGAAGCTTCCTTATGATCCGTCGAGCGCGCTCGTGCCTGTTTCGTTCGTCGCCTTGACCCCCAACCTGCTGCTGGTTCATCCGTCGGTCCCCGCCAGGAGCGTAAAGGATCTGATCGCGCTCGCCCGCAAGAAACCCGGAGCGCTCAACTACGGCTCGACCGGAAACGGCGGCCCTTATCATGTCGCCACGGAGATGTTCAAGTATCTTGCGAAAGTCGATCTCGTCCACGTGCCCTACAAAGGCGCGTCCCCGGCGTTGACCGGAGCGATCAGCGGGGAGGTCAGCGTTCTCTTTGGCAATATCGTCTCGGGCCTGCCACACGCCAGCGCAGGAAGGCTGAGAGCGCTCGCCGTCACCACGCCGCGGCGCTCACCGATTGCGCCGTCCATTCCCACCATCTCCGAAGCCGCGTTGCCCGGCTATGACTTCGCAACGTGGTTCGGCATGCTGGTGCCCGCAGGCACGCCGGACGCCGTGGTCACGCGACTGAACCAGGAAATATCGCGCGCGCTGCAATCCGCAGATCTTCGCCAACGTCTGCTTGCCGATGGCGCCGAGCCGGGCTCCAGCACCCCGCAGGAATTCGGAAAAATCATACAGACCGACATCAAGCGCTTCGCCGCGCTCGCGAAGGCCGTTGACATGAAGGTCGATTAGCTGCGGGTCCGCGGCCTTCTTCGCGGGAATAGAGGATGGGAGCCATCAAGATGAAGCAGCCAGCCCCGGCGCACGAGTTGTTCACCCGGACGCACGCCATTCGCACCTGTCTCCGGGTCGAGGCGGCGCTCGCCCTCGCGCAGGCCGACGCCGGCGCAATCCCGCTCGCGGCAGCCGAGGAAATCGCGCAGCGGTGTGACCTTGCGAATATCTCCATGGATCGCATCTGGGAAGACACCGAACGTACCGGATACCCGATCCCCCCATTGGTGAGGCAGATCACGAACGCCTGCTCGAAGGAGGCGGGACAGTATGTTCATTGGGGCGCGACCACGATGGACATCCTGGATACTGCGCTCACGCTGCAGCTCAGGGATGCGCTGGCGCATGTGGAGACGAGACTGACCGCTCTCGTCGCCGCGTTGAGCGATCTCGCGCTCAAGTATCGCGAGACCGTGATGGCCGCCCGCACCTTCGGCGGGCATGCCTTGCCGATCACGTTCGGTTTCAAGGCCGCGGTGTGGCTTGCGCCCGTCTGCCGGCATCTCGCGCGCGTGCGTGAAGTCAGGGCCCGGGTAACGGTGTGCGAGCTCGGCGGGGCTGCCGGAACACTCGCATCGATGGGGACACATGCGTCGGCCATCCTGGAACATTTCGCCCGCCGCATCGAGCTCGACGCGCCCGTGATCGCCTGGCATACCGCGCGCGACTATGCGGCTGAGACGGTGTGTCTGTTCGGGCTGATCACTGCCTCATTGGCCAAGATCGCGGGAGACATCAGTCAATTATCCTCCACCGAGATCGCCGAAGTGTTCGAGCCGGCGTCGGGAGGCCGCGATACCAGCAGCACGCTGCCGCAGAAGACCAATCCGATCTACTCGGGCCAAATCATGGCGTGCGCGAGCCTTCTCGCCCAGCACAGCGCGCTGGCTTTGCAGGCCGTACGCCAGCAGCACGAAAGAAGCAGCGAAGGCTTTATCGAATTCGCCGTTCTGCCGGACGCGTTTGCGCAAACGTTGCGCGCGCTCGATAAATCGATACACGTGCTGCAGGGGTTGCGGGTCGACCCCGCGCGCATGCGGGAAAATCTGAAGCTGACCAGAGGCCAGATCATGTCGGAAGCGGTGATGATGGCGCTTGCGCCGAAGATGGGCAGGCTCGTGGCGCACGACGTTTTGCATGAAGCGTGCGCGCAAGCCTCCCGGGAAAATCGCGAGCTGATCGACACGCTCAAAGCCGATCCGCGCATCGCGGGTGCGATGAACGAATCGGAGTTGAGCCGCGTGCTCGATCCGCTCAATTACCTGGGCCGGGCACGCGAAGCGGTCGACGACGTGCTGCGAGCGGCGAGAGAGGCTGTTGGCGGGTAAGGGCTCGTGCAGCGGTGTGAACGAGAGAAAGCGACATGAGTAGCGCAGTAATATCCGCTTGCCTCGGACCGAAGGCCGACGCGGCGCGGCCCGCGTTCAAAGTGCCGAGCGGGGCATGGGACACGCATTTCCACATTCTCGGGCCCACCGATCGCTATCCCTACGCGCCGAACCGAAAGTATTCGCCACCGCATGCATTGCTGCCCGAGTATCTGAAGCTTGCGAGTGCGCTCGGCTTGGAAAGAGGCATCGTGGTCCATCCCAATACGCATGGCTACGACAACACGGTCGATCTCGATGCCATGCGCGCAAGCGGCGGCCGCTTCATGGGTGTGGCGCGGCTGGACCAGCGCGTGACCGTTGGTGAAATCGAAGAGATGCATGAAGCGGGGATGCGTGGCGTAAGGTTCGCTTTCAATCCTGCGCATGGCGGCACGCTCGACCTCGACACCTTTCGGCATGTGGAGTCTCGCGTGAAAGACTTCGGCTGGTTCATCGAGCTCCATATGGCGCCTTCCGCACTCGTCGAACTGCAAAGCTGGCTCTCCTCGATTGCCGCGCCGCTGGTCATCGATCATATGGGGCGCGTGAACGTGGCGCAGGGTATCGATCAGGAGCCGTTTCAGGTGCTGCTCGAGCTGGTGCGCGGCGGCAGTGCCTGGGTCAAGCTGAGCGGCGCCGACCGGATCTCATCCACCGGATATCCTTACCAGGACGTGGTGCCGTTCGCGCGACGACTGATCGAGGCCGCACCCGACAACATGATCTGGGGCAGCGATTGGCCCCACACCGGTATTTTCCGCGAAGAGCGCATGCCGGACGACGGCGACCTGCTGAACCTGCTCGCAGACTTTGCACCCGATGAGCGGACGCGCGAGCGTATTCTGGTGGACAACCCGCGCCGGCTACTGGGAATCCCTCGAATCGATTGAGCGCGGTTCGACATTTGCTTGGACGAGGTTCTTACCGTAAGGAAAATCATATGATCCGCATCGCTTTTGTTATCGGCCACTATCCGCCCGCTGAGCTGGAGGCTCGCAAGCAGGCGGTGCTGGCTTACGCATCCGAGGAAGTCGACATCGGCTTCATCCCGGTTGAGGCAAGCTCCTTCATTTACGGGATCGGTCCGGCCGAGATCCAGCTCCTTGCGCCTTATTACATCGAAGCCTACCGTCAGGCGGAGAAGGAAGGCTACGACGCGGCGGTTCCGCTGGGCATGCTCGAGCTTGGCGTCGACGGCGGCCGCTCGGCTGTTGATATTCCGGTCGTCGGGCCGTGCGAGGCGACGCTCTGCCTGGCGGCTTTTCTCGGCGACCGCTTCGGCTTTATCGGTTACCAGGAAAACATGACGCCCTTCATGCGCGCCATCGTGGCGAAGCACGGCATGACTTCACGCATTGCCGGATGGAAGGATGTCGGCATCGATAACCCGGACTTATCCGCAAACCGTGAGAGGGTGACCGAGAATTTCCTGGCAGCAGGGCGGTCTTTGATCAAAGAGCACGGTGCGGACGTCATCATTCCGATGGGCGTCAGCCATTGTCCGGTTCTGTTCAAACCGGAGTGGGCGAGCGAGCAACTGCAGGTTCCGGTGGTGGATGGCATCGGCGCCCCCATCCGCCTCGCCGCAACGCTGGCCAGCCTCAAGCTCAAACACAGTCGCGTTCGATGGCCCAAGTCCAAGAGCAAGTCGCAGCATTGATGCCATCGATCGACGTTGCCCGGGAGCTCGATGTGACATCCACGCTCAGCACACGGCCTTCACATAGAAGAGAATCAATGACGCTCGAACGCTCGTCACTGTCATCCACTGCACGGGTCATAGCATCATGCGCGATCGTGTTACTGCTCGCCGCATCGTGGGTCGCCAACGCCCAGGAATATCCGAGCAAGACCGTCCGGATCATCGTTCCGCAGCCCCCGGGCGGCGGAAACGACTTGTTTGCACGGATCTTCGCAGCCGAGCTCACCGCGCTGATGAAGCAGCAATTCATCGTCGACAACAGACCCGGCGCCGGCGGCAACATCGGAATGCAGATGGCCGCCAAGACCGCCCCGGATGGATACACGCTGATACTGGGCCACACCGGTACGCTGGCAATCAATCCTGCGCTCTATCGAAATATCCCATACGACTCGATCAGCGACTTCACGCCCATAAGCCTCGTGGCGGTGTCGACACTCGTGCTTGTAACGCATCCGTCGCTTCCTGTGAGAACTGTGAAAGCGCTCATCGCTTTGGCGAAGGCAAAGCCGGATTCGATCAACATGGCTTCCGCGGGAAACGGCACTGTCTCGCATCTTGCCGGGGAGTATTTCAAAGCGGCGGCGGCGGCGAAGCTCGTTCATGTTCCGTATCGGGGCACGTCCACGGGACTCACCGCGGTGCTGAGTGGCGAATCGCAACTGATCTTCGCCGTCATCCCCCCCGCGCTGGCTCAGGTCCGGGCAGGGCGACTGAGAGCGCTGGCCACATCGGGCGAAAAGCGCTCTTCAGTCATGCCCGACGTACCCACCGTGGGCGAGGCCGGGGTTCGCGGCTTCGAGGCGAGCCTGCGCTATGGGTTTCTTGCGCCGGCACGAACCCCCGAAGACATCGTATCGAAAGTGAATGCCGCGCTGCGCAAAGCGGTCGACTCGCCGGACATGTCGCGGAAGCTGGCAGCCGATGGAGCCGATGCCGTCGCAAGCACACCGCAGGAATTCGCTCGCATCATCGTGTCAGAGCGAGCCAAGTGGGCAAAAGTGGTCCAACAGTCCGGCGCGAAGGTCGATTAGAAGGACGACAGAACAGCATGAACGCAAGCGCCCGTCGAATCGGCCTGTTGACGGTTGGGCTGGCGATGCTGGGATGTCTGGC
>JBKJPI010000024.1:0-4836 GCA_046595235.1 Burkholderiales bacterium
ATGCAACGAGAAGCAACGACGCAGACGGGCCCTTTTGGCTCAACCCGCCGGGAACGCGCAGGAACGGCCCATTGCGTTGTCACCACTCGCTTACAGTGTCCGGCACTGCGGCGCGACCGGCTCCTAGCACTGTGCCCTTCCTGCACGTTCGTCGCACACGTTAAAGTCCATAACAGGCTCTAAGCTGACAATATCTGTAATTCACCTATGAGGAACGCGTCATGAGAAAAGGATTGGTTGTCGCAATAGTGCTTGGTCTGGCGGGCATCGCCGCGCAGCAGGCGCACGCGCAGAGCACCGCACGCGCTTATCCGGAACGGCCGATCCGGCTCGTCGTCGGATTTCCGCCGGGCGGCGCGACGGACATCTTCGCCCGCATCCTGGCGCAACACATGCCCGAGTCGATCGGTCAGCCGGTGGTGGTCGATAATCGCGGCGGTGCGAGCGGCACCATTGCAGCGGCGATGGTCGCCAAGGCGCCGGCGGACGGTTACACGATCATGCTGGTGCCGAGCGGTCCGTACACCATCAGCGCCAGCACCTATGCCAATCTCCCGTACGATGCGGTGCGCGATTTCACGGGCGTTTCGCTGCTCACCTGGGTGACGAATGTCATCGTCGTGCCGCAGGCCTCACCGGTGAAGACGTTGCCCGATCTCATCCGCATGGCCAAGGAAAAGCCCGGGCAGGTCACGTTCTGCTCCTCGGGCTCGGGATCGCTTCATCATCTCGCGGGCGAAGTGATGAAGCGCGTAACAGGTACAGACATGATCCACGTCCCGTTCAAGGGTGCGGGTCCTGCACTCACCGCGCTGGCGGGCGGGGAAGTCACCTTCGGCTTCACGTCGATGCCATCCGCGATGCCGCTCATAAACGGGAAGCGCATCAGACCGATTGCCGTGACGAGCGAAAAACGTACGTCAGCGCTGCCCGGCACGCCGACGATGACTGAAGCGGGCGTGCCGCCGCCCGCGGGCCTCGACATTCGGGAGTGGTATGGCGTGATCGTTCCTGCTGCGACGCCGCCGGCGCTCGTCAACAGGCTGAACGCCGAGATGGTGAAGGTGTTCAAACGCGCGGACGTGCAGGCGCGGCTTCCGGAGATGGGTGCGGAGTATGTGGGCAGCTCTCCGCAGGCACTGAGTAAACAGCTCGCGAACGATGTCAGGACGTGGGCGAAGTGGGTGAAGGAGGCGGGCGTGCGCGCGGACTAAAGCGTATACAGGTCGGCCGCGACCGCCATCCGGCGCCCGACCTGATCACGAAAGGAATTTGCGATGCATGTCCGATGTCTGATCCTGAGCGCAGTAATCATGGTTTCTATCGCCGCGCCCTGCCAGGCGGCGGAGTCACGGCTGCCGCAGGTCAACGGGAAAGCCATCCCGCAATCGCGTTTCGACGACATGCTGACGTCGGCATTGGCAAGCGGCTCGACGGATACACCGGAGCTCCGCAACGCAATCAGCGAGGAGCTGGTCGCCCGCGAGATGATTGCGCAGGAGGCCCTCAAGCGAGGCCTGGACAAGCTTCCCGAATTTGCCGTGGCCATGGAGGATCAGCGATCTGCTTTGCTGGTGCAGATGTTCGTGCGGGACCATCTCAGACGCAATCCGGTCAGCGACGATGCGGTGCGTAAGGAGTATGACCGCATAGTCGCAGCAAATCCTACCCAGACGATCCCCAAATTCGAAGAAGTGGCGGCGCAGGTTCGGATATCGCTCGAGCAGCAGGCGGTTCAGCAGGCGGCCGCAGCTTTACGCAAGCAGACAAAGGTGCAGTAGGGCACGGCTTACGCATGGCGCAACCGTGCCTGTCATGTCTCGATCGTAACGCGGGCTTCCGTCAGTTGATCTGCAGGTTCACCGCGCGCACGACGTCTCTCCACTTCGCGTACTCGAGCTCGATGTAGTCGCGGAAGGCTTGCGGATGGGTGCTCACGACGTACGTGCCGATGCGCTCGAACGCATCCTGGACCTCTTTCGTCTGCAGCAGCCGGGTCGTGTCCCGGTGGAAGCGCTGGATCACCGCGGCCGGCGTGCCGCGCGGCGCAAGGAGCCCGGTCCATAACGATGCGTCATAGCCCGGCACGCTTTCGGCGATGGCGGCAACGTCCGGCAGCTCGCGGGAGCGTTTCGCGCTGGTGACGCCGATGATGCGCAACTGTCCCGCCTTGTGCTGGCTGATGACGCTCGCGATCCCGAGGCAGCCGAGCTTCACCTGGCCGCCAAGGAGGTCCGCGCGCAGCAGGCCGCTATCCTTGTAGGGCACGTGGACCATGTCGATCTTTGCCATATGCGCGAACAGTGCCGCGAACATGTGCTGCGCGCCGCCGTTGCCGGATGACGCGTAGTTGATGGCACCCGGTTGCTTCCTTGCGAGCGCGATGAGCTCCTTGATCGTGCTCACGCCGAGCGAAGGGTGTACCGTGATCGCGTACGGCTGACCGCCGATCTGCATGATCGGTGCGAAATCCTTCAGCGTGTCGTACGGCATCTTCCTGTGGAGGTGCGGAAAGATCACGAGTGGCGTCCCCGTGCCGAGCAGCGTGTAACCGTCGGGCGCAGCTTTGGCCGCGATCTCCGTTCCGATCAGTCCACCCGCGCCCGTGCGATTGTCGACCACCACCTGCTGCCCCAGCACCTCCGGAAGCCGGGTCGCGACGATGCGCACCACCACGTCGGTAGCGCCGCCGGCGCCGAACGGCACGATGATGCGAACCGGCCGTTCCGGATACGCGCGTGCCGTTGTCGTCTGGCCGAGTGCAGCGCCGGTGAATGTCAACAACAGGACTAAAACCGACGCGCGCGTGATCTTTCGGTGCATGACGCCTCCTCGCTTTATTGAAAGTTGCGGTCGATCCTGAGATGCTTGGGCGCTGGGTGCGCCGCGATGCGTACCGAGAGTATGCCGCGAATATAAACAAGGAAACCGTATGAGTAACGAAGCCACCCATCCGCACGACGGCAAACGCGTCGAAGACTTCCGCCTCCTCACGGGCGCAGGCCGATATGCGTCTGACTGGAACGGATCGGGCCAGCTCTACGGCCATTTCGTGCGGGCCGACAGGGCGCACGCGGAGATCATCTCTGTGGACACGAAGAGCGCCGCTGGCTTCCCGGGTGTTGCGCGCGTGTTCACCGGCGAAGACGCGGTCGCCGCGGGTTACGTCAAGGCGCCGCATACCATGCAGTTCGTCGGCAAGGATGGCATGAAGGCGCGGGCGCCGGAGCGTCCGGTTCTCGCTCACAAGAAGGTCCGTTTCGTCGGCGAAGCCGTTGCCCTGGTGGTGGCCGACAGTGCCGCCGCCGCGCAGGACGCCGCCGAGCTCGTCGAAGTCCAGTATCGCGATCTCGAAAGCGTGACCGATGCTGAAGACGCCCTCGCTGAAGGCGCGCCGCAACTCTCCGATGAAGTACCCGGCAATCTCGCGTGGGAGTCCGAGGTCGGCGACGAGAAGAGCGTCGAAGCGGCGTTTGCCGCCGCGGCGCACGCCACCCGCGCCAAAGTGATATCCACGCGTGTGACGGCAAGTCCCATGGAGCCGCGGGCGTGCCTCGTCGCCTACGATGCGTCGACGGAATCCTATCGGATTCACTCGCCGATGCAGGGCATCACCACGATACGTTCCCAGCTCTCGGCCTACACCAAAGTGCCGCAGGAAAAGCTCGTCTTCGAAGTGAACGAGGTCGGCGGCGGGTTCGGCCAGCGCTCGGGCGCCTACCCGGAGTATGCGGCGCTCATGATCGCGTCGAAAGCGCTCGGTGCGCCTGTCAAGTGGACGGGCACGCGCACGGAAGGCTTCCTGACCGACACGCACGGCCGCAACATGATCGCCCACGGCCAGCTCGCGCTCGATAAGGACGGCAAGTTCACAGCGATGCGCATCGACTGGATCGTCGATCTCGGCGCGTATCTCTCACCGGGCGCGCAGGGACACATTCGCAATACGACCAACTGCATGACGGGGGTCTACCAGATCCCCGCGCTCTACGCGACGTATCGCATACCGATCACGAATACGACGCCGATCGGCGCCTATCGCGGCGCGGGACGGCCGGATATCGCATACGCCGTCGAGCGCCTCGTCAACCAGGCCGCGGCGGAACTCAACGTCGACCCGGCTGAGCTGCGGCGGCGTAACTTCATTCCCGTGTCGGCGTTTCCATACACGTCGCCGAGCGGCGGCATCTACGAGATCGCCGATCTGCCGGGCATGCTCGAGAAAGCGCTCGCGCTGGCCGACTGGAACGGTTTTTCTGCGCGGCGTGCGAAATCGAAGGCAGCCGGGAAGCTACGCGGCATTGGCATATCGACCGTCATCGAGAACACCGGCCTCGGTAACGCGCCTTCGGACGAGGTCGAGATTCAGTTGGACGCGAGCGGCACGGTCAGCGCGTTCATGGTCGCCAAGACGCAGGGGCACGGGCACGAAACCACGTTCGGGACGATCATCGCCAATGCGCTGCAGATCCCGCTCGAGAAAGTGAAGATCGTGCAATGCGCGCCCGGCACGACGCTCAAGGGCAACGGCACCGGCGGCTCGCGCAGCACTATCGGCGCGGGCAGTGTGTGCCACATCGCGGCACAGAAGCTCGTCGAAGAAGGCAAGGCGCTGGCGGCGCTCGAGCTTCATCTCGAACCTTCCCAGGTTGCCTACGCGAATGGCGAGTTCAGCTCCGTTTCATCCGATCGCATCGTGAAGCTCGCGGACCTCGCAAAAGAGAGGACGCTCTCCTTCATGGCGGACGGCAAGTTCGGCTCGACGTATCCGAACGGCTGTCACATCGCCGAAGTCGAAGTCGATCCGGAGACCGGCGTTACAGAGGTGGTTTCCTA
>JBKJPI010000131.1:0-12642 GCA_046595235.1 Burkholderiales bacterium
GGCCGCCCCAAGGCCGAAGCGCTAATTTGCCGTTCCGGCCGAAAGTAGATTTTTACTTTCGGACGATTAGGCAGTGCCGCCAACCGTAAGCGCATCGATGCGTAACGTCGGCTGGCCCACGCCGACCGGCACACTCTGCCCTTCCTTGCCGCAGGTGCCCACACCGCTGTCGAGCGCCATGTCGTTTCCGATCATGGCCACACGGGTGAGCGCGTCAGGACCATTGCCGATCAGCGTTGCGCCTTTCACCGGATACGTGACTTTGCCATCTTCGATCATGAAGGCTTCGGACGCGGAGAAGACGAACTTCCCGTTGGTGATATCGACCTGTCCGCCGCCGAAGTTGACTGCATAGAGACCATTCTTCACCGAAGCGATGATTTCCTGCGGGTCTTTGTCGCCAGCCAGCATGTACGTGTTGGTCATGCGCGGCATCGGAATGTGAGCATAGGATTCGCGCCGCCCGTTCCCGGTCGGACGCACCTTCATGAGGCGCGCATTGAGACTGTCCTGCAGATAACCGCGCAGCACACCGTCTTCAATGAGAACGTTGTGCTGAGTCGGATTGCCTTCGTCGTCGACATTGAGCGAACCGCGCCGCTGGGGGAGCGTGCCATCGTCGACCACGGTCACGCCTTTGGATGCCACACGCTCGCCCATGCGTCCGCTGAACGCCGAAGTGCCTTTGCGATTGAAGTCGCCTTCGAGGCCATGGCCGATCGCTTCGTGCAGCAGCACACCGGGCCAGCCCGGGCCTAAGACGACGGTCATGGGTCCCGCGGGCGCCGGACGCGCATCGAGGTTAACGGACGCCTGGTGTACGGCCTTGCGCGCGTAATCCTGCAGTACGTCGTCCGTGAAATAGCCGTAATCGAAACGTCCGCCGCCGCCGGAGCTTCCCTGCTCGCGCTTGCCATCCTGCTCGATGATCACCTGCACCGACACGCGCACGAGCGGCCTCACGTCCGCGGCGAGCATGCCGTCGGAGCGCGCGACGAGAATCACTTCGTACTCACCGGCAAGTGAAGCCATCACCTGGGTTACCCGGTTATCGAGCGAGCGGGCGTAGCGCTCGAGGCGCTCGAGCAGCGCGACTTTGTCCTGGTCCTGGAGGCTTGGAAGCGGATCGCGCGCCGCATAGAGCTGGCGCCCTGAGCCTCGCTTGACCACCTGGACTCTGCCGCCCTGACCTGCGCGTGCGATCGCCCGCGTGGCTTCCGCTGCCGACTGCAACGCGGTGAGGCTGATGTCGTCCGAGTACGCGAATGCCGTCTTCTCTCCGCTCACGGCACGAACGCCGACGCCCTGATCGATATTGAAGCTTCCGGACTTGACGATGCCCTCCTCGAGGCTCCATGACTCGCTCCGGCTGTACTGGAAGTAGAGGTCCGCGTAATCGACCTTGTGCGACATGATTTCGCCGAAAACTGTTTGAAGCCGGTTATCGTCGAGCGAGTACGGCGCGAGCAGGATGTCCTGCGCGGTCGTGAAAGGCATGTCACCCAATGTTGCGGCGAAAGGATTGGGGGTCGAAGTCTGCGTCTGGGGAGTCACGTTTGGGGTTTCACTTGTGATGTAAAGGCACCGCGAAGAGACAAATTAATGCTGCGGAAGTTTCAGTGCCGCGGGTCCGGCGGTCAAGCGGGAACACTCACGGCTTTCAGAGTGTCCGATGCGTCAGCGCGGGAAGGCTCGCGCGCAAGCTGCGGATCCGCTCATGATCGATGTCTCCGATCACGACGCCGGGACCGCTCGGAAGACGGTCGAGAACGACACCCCACGGGTCCACGAGCATCGAATCGCCGTTGGTTGCACGGCCATTTGCATGGCATCCGCCCTGTGCGGGCGCAAGGACGTATGCAAGGTTCTCGATCGCACGCGCACGAATCAGCGTCTCCCAGTGCGCCTTTCCCGTCGTTGCCGTGAAGGCCGATGGCGCCAGGATCAGGTCGACGTCCTTCATCGCGCGATAAAGCTCGGGAAATCGAAGGTCGTAGCAGATGGAAAGGCCCACGCGCCCGAAGGGCGAATCGAAGACGACGACATCCTTGCCTGCTTCAATCGTGAGCGGCTCGGAGTAACTCTCGGCGCCCATGTCGAAACCGAAGAGATGAATCTTGTCGTAGCGCGCCACGCGCTTGCCGCGATCGTCGTAGACGAGCGTCGTGTTGAGCACCTTGTCGGCAACGGACGCAACGAGCGGGACGGAGCCGCCCACGATCCAGATGCCGTGCTCGCGCGCAGTCGCGGAGAGAAAGTCCTGTATCGGCCCCGCACCTTCCTCCTCACGCACTCTGACCTTGTCGTGATCGTCCATTCCCATGATTGGAAAGTATTCGGGCAGCCCCACGAGCCTTGCGCCCTGATCCACTGCCGATTTGATGAGACGCGCCGCTTCGGCGAGGTTCTCGGCTACAACCGGGCCCGAGACCATTTGCACGGCTGCGACGCGGACAGTGCTCATGGAAGTACCTCGATCCTGAGTTGGGAACCGGCGGCAAGATCACTGCGCAGCACGATTCGCTTCGGGTCGACCGCCAGCGCGGCAAGCCACGAACGCAGTTCTTCCGCCTGCAGGAGCGGCTCCTGGGCGTTTGGGTGGTGAATCACGAGTTGTGCTTCCGGCTGCGCGAGCGCCGCCACAACAGCACGTTTGATCGTGTCCTGCGCAGCAATGTCCGTCGCCGAGCGCGGCCTGTCCCACAGTTCTGCCGGAATGTCCTGCCCCTGTGCAGCGACGGTGCCGCTTAACCCAACAAAAATCGCGGGCAGTATCGAACGAAGTCTCATTGCCCGCTCTCCGCGATAGGTGCTGTCGGACGCTCGACCTTCGCCACGCGCGGATCGGACCAGCTTCCTGTCACATTGTATTCGAACGCTGCGAGTTGCTCGATCGGGTCTTTGAGTAATTTCTGTGCGATGAACGCGGCCACACCAGCGACTGGGCCGCCGATCAGGGCGCCTGCAATCGATACGCTTTCCGAAAGATGAGGCACGACCCGCACTTTGACCTTTTGCGTTTCGCGAGTGAGATCGACGTCGCCGGTCATTACGACGCGCGCAGACGGCCCCTGCATGCGGAAATTCTCGGCGCTCGCCACACCGCGATCGATCTTGAGCGCCCCGATGATGCTATCGAACGCAAAGCCCTCGCTGAACACATCGCGGAAGTCGAGGGAGATACGCCGCGGCAGCGCCTGCAATGAAAGAAGTCCAAGCAGCTTGGCAAGCCCCGGCTCGAGTCTTACGAACTGCCCGCTCGCCGCTTCCACCACGAGCTGACCACCGAGCGTCGGGTAATCGAAATCGGCGGGGCTGCCCGCCCACGACAGTTGTCCGTCGATTTTTGCAGTGCCCCGGCGGACCCCCGGCGGGTAGCCCCAGCGCGTGAGCGTCTTGCCGATATCGGTCACATCCATCCGCACGTTGAGCTGCGTGCGAGGCTGCGTCTGCCAACCCTGCCACAGGCCGTCGGCAGTGATGGTGCTGTCGGGATTGCTGAGCCGCAGTCGCTCGATGCGCCAGTCGCGATCCTGTGGAGTCGCATTCACTTCGAGCCGCCCGAGCTGCTTCTGCGCGTGCTGAAAATTGTCGACGATCACGTCGAGCGCCGGCAGCTCCTTCGGTTTGCCCGTCGCGGGCTTCATCGTCGCTACGATGGGCTTCGCCTCCGACGGCGGCAACGTCAGCTTTTTCAGACGCGCCACGAGGCGGCCCTTGCCTTCGCCGCGCCAGCTGGCGGTGCCTTCGATCTCGCCGCCCGCGAACGCGAGCTGCAGCGCGCCAGGCTGGGGCGACATTGCGATCGCAAGGTCGGTGAAGCGCCGCCCGAGAAACTCGACCTGGCCGAGCCTCACGTCGGCGCCCGCGATGGGTAATGCAGTATCGCTGTCGCCCTCACGGCCGAAGGCCAGCCACTCATCCACGTCGAGTCGCTTCAAAGATCCGCGAACCCACACCCCGGGACGGTCCAGTGCACCGGGCTCCCCGCCGCCGAGCCGCACCGCGCCGCGCTCCACGACCGTCTGTTTACCGTCGTTCCGGCGCGCAAGCTCCGCCTTGATGACGTCACCCAATGCGATGAGGATCCGATCCTGCTGCGGCCCCACGTAGCGGCGCTCCAAGCGCAGCGGCATCAACTCGGGCGCCGTCTTGTCGAGCGGCGCCGGCAGGCTCGAGGCGATGCCCTGCAGGTTCGATTCGATCACGAGCTCCGGAATTTTTTTTCGTATCGTCAAAGCGCCGCGCCAGTCGGTCGACCCCTTCAGATGCTGCATCCAGGACGGGCCACCGACCTTACGAACGTTGTCGGCATTGATGCGGCCGATGAGCGTGGCGCGCAGGGTGGAGTCGCGCTGCGTTGCGCCGACGATATTGATGGGGCCTCCAAGGAACACGCCGGTCACACCCGGGGTGCGAACGGAGGACTCGGTGAATTCGAATTTGCCACTCGCCTGCTCGAGCGGCGGGAGCTCGCGATCGAGCGTGAGGTGATTGCCTGTGATTTGATAAACCCCGGCTACTTTACTGGTCTCCAGCTGGCCCAGCGGAAGCACGAGAGACAGACTGAGGCGGCCGGGGCCCTGCGCCTGCATGCCTTCAGTGCCACGCTCGGTCATCTCGTTCACCGGACTTTTCGAAATGAAAGTGAGGAAATCGGCCGTTGCCCCTTCCGCTTCACCGGTGACGCTCAGCACCTCCGGCATCGCCTTCAGGTCGGGGATGTCACCCTGAACTTTTGAAATTTTAACCGCGCCGATCGTGCCCTGACGTGCAATGAACGTCATGCGCGATCCGCGAAACTGCAGATCGCCCTCGATGTTTTCGATACGCGGCCAGCGTTCTGCGTAATCGAGCGTGCCGCCGCTCACCTTTGCGCTGACGTGAAAAAGCCCGCGCTTTTCGTTTACGAACGGAAAATCCTCGAGGCGCCCCCTGGCGCGAAAACGTACGTCATTCGAATGACCCGCGATGATCGCGCGCTCGAGCCACGGACGCGCGTTGCGCATCACCATGATCGGCACATAGCGGGGTACGCTGCGCGCGTCCGCGCGCGTGAGAGTTCCGGTGAGATCGATTTCCCCGGGGCCTTCGGCAGCGGTGCGATACGTGCCGAAGAGACTGCCGGCTGCGTCTGCGCTCGCGAAGGTGACGTTGTTGAGCTTCAGCTCGACCCGCTCAGGCGTGCGGGTCCAGGACACCTGACCTGTGAGCGTATCCAGCGCGAGTGCGCTCGCGAAAACCTTCGGAAGATCGAGGCCCGCCTTCTGGCCATTCACGTGAAGCGTGCCGCCTTTCTCGGTACCATCGATGTTGCCGCTGAATCCCGAAACCCCCGGCAGGTTCCGCCACGTGTTGAATGCCAGCGATTCGAAACGTCCGCGCGCGCTGTAAGTCTCCGGCTGCGGCCACGCGCCTTTCCACCGGATCGAAAGATCATGAACGCGCCCCCGCGGTGAGAGCGCAACCAGGTCCGACCGGAGCGCTTCGTCGAGCGGAAAACGATCGGCAAGCGTAACGAGCGGGGCTAAATCGAGCGCGTTCGCGTTGAGCTCGCCGTGCGAGACGTTCTCCTTTTCGTTCCTGATATGCACGCGAAAATCCGCAGGCTCGAGGACTGCCCCGCCGGCCGAGAGCCCGAGCTTCTTCGTCGAGAACTCGAATCCGGACGGCATGTTCTTCCATGCCAGGCGCCCGGCCAGCGCATCGAGCTCCAGCGCAGGCAGGTCCTCACGTAGTCGTGCGCGGAACGACGAAAGGCGCACGTCGGCGACGACCTCAGCGAGCCCCTGCCCACCGAAAGTAAGCCAACTCCTTACAGCGCCGGCGCCGCGTGTGATTTCCGCGGGTACCCTGATCCATGAGCTCCAGGCGCCAAGGTCGACGTGATCGAGCTGCAGGAACATCCTGCCGTTCCACTCGGAAAGAAGCTTGACACTGTCACCACGCACATCGCCGCGCAGGTCGATCGGCGCGGCAAGATCGGCGGGCGGCACCGCGCGCAAGCCAAATCGGTGGCGGCTGCCGCGGCTCACGAGCTGAAGGTTCACAGCCGAAAGCTGCAGCGGCGGTGCCTGCCGGAGCTCGTCGGTCCAGGTTACGGATGCGTCGTGAATCTCGACGTCAGGTTGCGCCAGCATCCAGTCGCTGAATCCGCCATTCGTGCGATCGCCTTCGAGCGCTATGCCGGCGATCGACAAGATCCCTTTCGAATCGCGCCGCACGTCGAGCAACGGCTGATGGATGTCGAGCGTGTGAAAGTGGGGCCGCAAAGTGACCAGCGACTTCCATGCGACGGTGCTGTCGACGCGAGCGAGCACGAGTGCGCGACGTCCGGCCTTGTCGTACACCGTGACGCCTTCGAGCTTCAAGTGAGGGCGTACACCCCGCCAGTGCCCGGAGATGCGTTCGATCGTGATCCGCAGATCCGCCGCGCGGCTCACGCGAGCTGCGATGTCTTCGCGGTAGGACTCGATGTTCGGAAGAACCCAGTAGCGCAGCGAGAGGAGTAAAAATCCGCACGTCAGCGCCACGCCAAGGGCGCTCAGAATGAGCGCGCGTGAAGTCCAGACCGAGCCCGCTGTCAGCCAGCGTCGCGCGGTCGGGAAGGACACGTTTTTTGCCAGTAATTCAGAAACATGCGATAGTCCGAAGACAACTGCGGCAATTGTACTCCGAGTCACTGGATGGAACCGGAAAACGCGCTGTCCGACCCAGGCGGCGACACAGTGCTCGGTCGCGCACTTCAATTCAGCAGATATGCGCGCCGGCTTCTCTCCGCAGAGCCGGAGCTTGCAGCGCTCGTCGACAGCACCTCCCCTTACACGAAGGCCCACATGCGCGAGCGGCTTCACGCCCTGCGCGCCGGCGATGCGACCCTTGCGAGCGCGCTGAGACGTCTCCGCAAGGAAGTCATGCTGACGCTCATCGCGCGCGATATTTGCGGACGTGCCGACCTTTCCGAAATCGTAAGCACGGCGACCGCGCTCGCGGAAGTCGCGGTCGTTTCGAGCACGGCGGCGGTTCATGCCGAGATGGCCCTTCAGTACGGCGAACCCCTTGGTGAATCGAACGGTGACGCACAAGATCTCCACGTAGTCGGCATGGGAAAGCTGGGCGGCGCGGAGCTCAATGTTTCCTCGGACATCGATCTAATCCTCCTCTATCCGGAAGAAGGAGAGACCGACGGCGATCGGCGCATCAGCAATCACGAGTTCTTTACACGCGCCGCGCGCAAAATCACCGCCGTACTTTCGGAAATGACTGAAGACGGATACGTCTTCCGCGTCGACCTGAGGCTGCGTCCTTACGGCGAGAGCGGACCGATCGTCGCCACGTTCGAAATGCTCGAGAATTACCTCGTCGCACAGGGGCGCGAGTGGGAACGTTACGCGTGGATCAAAGGGCGCTGCCTGACAGGTGCGCACGAAAGCGAGATCATGGAGCTGGTGCGGCCCTTTGTTTTCCGGCGCCATCTCGATTACAGCGCGTTCAATTCGATGCGGGATCTGCACCGGCAGGTGAGGCTCGAAGTCGAGCGGCGCGACATTGCGGAGAACATCAAGCTCGGTCCGGGCGGCATCCGCGAAATAGAGTTCATCGTCCAGGTTTTTCAGTTGATCCGCGGAGGGCGCGATGCGCCGTTGCGCAGCCAGCCCACGCTCACGGTCCTGCCGCTTCTTGCTGAGCGCCGCCTGCTGAGCCCCTCGTCCGTCGCCGACCTCACCAGCGCTTACATTTTTCTGCGCAATCTGGAACATCGACTGCAGTATCTGGACGACCAGCAAACCCATACGCTGCCACGTTCGCCGGAAGACCGCGCACTGATCGCGGCGAGCCTTGGCTTCGCGCGTTATGAAGATTTTCAGGCGAAGCTCGATGCGCACCGCGCGACGGTGACGCGCTATTTCAGCGAGATCTTCGCTGCGGCGCCGGCGCAGGAGGACGCGCTGTCGGTGGTGTGGCAGGACGCCGCTGGCGATGGAGGGAGCGAGCACGCCGTGGCCCTCCTCAAGAAGCTTGGGTTTGCCGATCCCCCGGCCGCCCGGCGGCGTCTCGCCGCGTTGCGCCAGGGCGCGCGTTACCGGCAGATGGCCGTTGGAAGCCAGACGCGGTTCGAGCGGCTGGTGCCGACCGTTCTCGAAGCGGCCGCCGCCCGGACCAATCGTGATGTAACCCTCGAGCGCATGCTGCAGCTCCTCGAAAGCGTGAGCCGTCGCGAAGCGTATCTCACGCTGCTGGAGCAATACCCGCAGGCGCTGACACGCGTGGCTGAGCTGATGAGTGCAAGCCCCTGGGCCGCGCAGTATGTGACGCTGCACCCCATCCTTCTCGATGAGCTCCTCGACACCCGAACGCTTTACGCCGCACCTGACTGGAAGACGCTCGCGGCGGCGCTGCACGCGCAGCTCGAAGATGCCGCGGGTGATACCGAGAAGCAGATGGACCTTTTGCGTCACTTCAAACATGTGCAGACATTGCACCTTCTCGCGCAGGATCTCGCCGGGACGCTGTCGCTCGAAACCTTGTCGGATGACTTGAGCGATCTCGCGTTCGTCATCCTTGCCGAAGTGCTGAGGCTTGCGTGGCTGGACGTTCGCCAACGCCATCGTGATACGCCCGCATTCGCGGTCGTCGCTTACGGGAAGCTCGGCGGGAAGGAGCTCGGCTATGCGTCGGATCTCGACCTCGTTTTTCTCTACGACGATCCGGCCCCCGAAGCTCCCGACAATTACGGGCGTCTCGCGCGGCGGATCAACCATTTGCTGACGAGTCTCACTTCGGCTGGTGTGCTTTACGAGACCGATCTCCGGCTTCGCCCTGACGGCGCGAGCGGCCTGCTCGTGAGCCCTCTCGAGAGCTTTCGCGAATATCAGGCGCAGCACGCGTGGGACTGGGAGCACCAGGCGCTCTCTCGCGCGCGCTTCGTTGCCGGCGACGCAGCGATTGGCGCCGCATTCGATGCAATCCGCGTTGCAACGCTGCGGCAGCCCCGCGACATCACGGCGCTCAGGAGCGCCGTCGTCGAAATGCGAACGAAGATGCTCGATGCACATCCGAATCCGAGCGGGCTGTTCGATCTGAAGCACGATCGGGGCGGCATCATCGATGTCGAGTTCATCGTGCAGTTCCTTGTCCTGGGTTACTCGCAGCAGCACGAGGGGCTCACGGAAAACATCGGCAACCTGGCACTCCTCAGGCTCGCCGGGAGTCTCGGTCTTGCGCCGGAGGCTGCCGCTCTCGCGGCCCGTGATGCGTATCGAAGATTCAGGCAGCTGCAGCACGGCCTACGGCTACAAGGCGAGAAATACGCGCGCATCGACGGTGAGGCCGTCAAAACCGAAGCGGAAGCCGTACGGGCGCTATGGAGCGCCATACTCGGGAAGTAACGTAGGTCTCGCCTACTCACGTACGTTAAAATCCTGTCTTTGTTTTGACGGAGTCTTACGAACATGTCGATGGCGGACCGCGACGGGCACATCTGGTACGACGGCAAGCTGGTGCCGTGGCGCGACGCGAACACGCACGTCCTCACGCATTCACTGCATTACGGGCTCGCGGTGTTCGAAGGCCTTCGCGCCTACAAGACCGCATCGGGCACGTCGATTTTCAGGCTGAAGGAGCACACCGAGCGGCTCTTCAATTCAGCCCACATCTACATGATGAAGATTCCTTACACGCGCGAAGTGATCATGGACGCGCACAAGGAAGTGGTGCGCGCGAATGCGCTCGAGTCGTGCTACATCAGACCGATCGCCTTCTACGGTTCCGAAAAAATGGGGGTATCGCCCAAGGGAGCAAGCGTGCACGTTGCAATCGCGGCGTGGCCATGGGGGGCTTATCTCGGTCCGGAAGCGCTCGAAAGTGGCATCCGCGTGAAGACGTCTTCGTTCGCACGGCACCATGTGAACGTTTCAATGTGTCGCGCCAAGTACTCCGGCACGTATGCGAACTCGATTCTCGCCAACCTCGAAGCAACAGAGCACGGTTACGACGAGGGCCTTCTCCTCGACGTCGACGGCTTCGTCGCGGAAGGCTCGGGCGAGAACCTCTTCATGGTGAAGAACGGATGCCTCTACGAGCCGGAGCTCACGAGTGCGCTGATCGGCATCACCCGTGATTCGGTGATCACGATCGCCACCGAGATGGGTTACAAGGTTTCCGCGCGGCGTATCACTCGCGACGATCTCTATATCGCGGACGAAGCCTTCTTCACTGGTACGGCGGCTGAAGTCACTCCGATCAGGGAAGTGGACGGCAGGACGATCGGCAAAGGCGCGCGCGGCCCGATCACCGAGCGGATCCAGAAAACGTTCTTCGAATGCGTGACCGGGAAAGCGGAGAATCATCGCGACTGGCTTTCACCTGTTGCCGCATAATCATGTGCCCGCCTTATATGCCGCCCCTGCCGATGTCTGAACCTGCCGCGAACAGCCGAACCCGCATCGAAATCACGGCCGGGGACCTGCCGCTCCATTGCCCGATGCCGTCGATGATGCTCTGGGACGCACACCCGCGCGTCTACCTGCCTGTACAGAAGACCGGTGAAGCGCTGTGCCCCTACTGCGGAACCAACTACGTACTGGCTGGCGGTCCGCAGGCGAGCGGCCACTGAAGGCGTCACGCCTTCCCGTCTCCCGCATGAAAATTCTGGTCGTCGCACCTTCATGGATCGGCGACACGGTGCTTGCGCAGCCGCTCTTGAGCCTGCTCCACGAGATCCATCCAGGGCTTGAGCTCGACGTGCTCGCCCCCGCATGGACGTTTCCGGTCGTGCGTCGCATGCCCGAAGTGCGGCGGACGATCGCGAGTCCGTTCGCGCACGGTGCCTTGCAGCTCGCGGAACGCCGCAGCGTCGGCCATACGCTTCGAAACGAGCGCTATGACCAGGCCATCGTTCTTCCGAACACGCTCAAATCGGCTTTCGTGCCGCTCTTCGCGCGCATACCGCGGCGTACAGGCTACCGCGGCGAGATGCGCTGGGGCGCGCTCAACGACGTTCGCATGCTCGATGAAGCGGGCCTGCCGCAGATGGCGCAGCGCTACGCCGCGCTGGCGCTGCCGCCGTCCAAAGGTTTGCCCGGTGCATTGCGGCCTCCGCGGCTCGTGGTAGACGACGCGCAGCGGCGTGCGACGATCGACGCGCTCGGGCTCGAGGGATCGACGCGCGCGGTCGCATTGTGCCCCGGCGCTGAATATGGGCCCGCCAAACGCTGGCCGCCGTCGTATTTTGCTGAGCTCGCGCGCGCGCTCAGCAAGGGCGGTGATGCGGTCTGGCTACTGGGATCGTCAAAAGATGCCGAGATCGCCGAAGATATTTCGCGGCTGTCCGGCGGGGAATGCCTCAACCTGTGCGGAAGGACCACGCTCGATCAGGCCGTCGAGCTTCTTGCCAGTGCGCGACTGGCAATTACGAACGACTCCGGTCTCATGCACGTTGCCGCAGCGGTGGGGACGCCGCTCATCGCGATTTATGGCTCGAGCACGCCTGCCTTCACGCCCCCGATGTCACCGAAAGCGGTAATCGCGAAGCTCGATATCCCGTGCAGCCCATGCTTCGAACGCACGTGCCCCCTCGGTCACTTCAACTGCATGATGCAGCTCAAGCCCGAGCAGGTTTACGCGCTCACGGCTCAGGTCCCGCATACGCCCCCGCAGTCTCGGGAAACAGCGCTTTAACGATCTTGAACTTGGAGACGTCGGTCGTGCCGTCCATGTGCAGGAAGATGGCGGCGTCGCGCAGGAGCTTCTCCACTCCGAAATCGAGCATGACGCCGTTGCCGCCGTGCAGCTCCATCGCATGCTGCGCAACCTTGAATATCTCTTCGGAAGCAAAAAGCTTGGCCATGTTGCATAGCGCATCGGCATCGGCTGACTTCGCATCCACTGCAGAAGATGCCTCGCGCAAAAGGGCGCGGACCGCCGCAATGCGCGTCGCCATATCTGCAACGCGTAACGCAACGGCCTGATGCTTGATAAGGATGCGCCCGCCCTGCACGTAGTTCTGCACGTATTCGGCAGTCTTCTCGAACGCGGAGACGCCGACGCCGAGGTTCTTCGCAGCCTGAATGATTTTTCCCGGTCGGAAATAGATGCCCGCTTTTGAAAGCGCATCGCCCTTGACGAGCAGGTGGTCCTTCGGGACCGCCATGTCTTCGAACACGATCTCGCCGTTGTTCATGTAGCGCCCGCCCATCGTCTCATTGCAGCGCTGGATCGTGAGCCCGGGAGTCTCGCGCGGCACGAGAAAACTGGAGGTGCCCTGAAGCATGCCGACGCTCGGGTCCGTGTTCGCATAGACCACGAAAAGCTTTGCGTCGTAACCGTTGCTGATGAACTGCTTGCGGCCGTTGATGATCCAGCGATCCCCGACAAGCGCTGCCTTAGTGTTCATCGCGGCTTCAGGTACGTTGTAGGGCAGCCAGCGGTCGGACGCGCCGCGCGGCTCGGTGAGACAGTGCGCAAGGAGAAATCCCGGATCGGCAACGATGCGCGGAAACCACACCTCCTGCAGATGTCTTGGCGCGACGTTGCGCAGGAGGACCGAAACTTTCCAGATCTGCACGAGCTTGTCGGCGAGGCCTGAATCGCCGCGGGCGACTTCTTCGGCAATGATTGCGAACGTCTGCACCTCCTCCGCGG
>JBKJPI010000170.1:0-2753 GCA_046595235.1 Burkholderiales bacterium
GCTCGCGTCATCTGCATCGGCGTGATCGTCGCCGGTATCGTCGGCCTTAAGATCGTATCGTAGGGGCGTCGCTCGCCTTCGCTCGGGCCTCGCCGCCCACGTCCGAAAGTGCACACCTACTTTCGGCCGGAACGGCAAGTTAGAACTTCAGGCTTGGGGCGGCCCGGCGCCTGAAGTGCGGTAAGAGCGATGAAGAACCGAGTGGTGACGTTACCGCTGGTTTCTTTGTAGCAGTTTCAAGCTGAATCGGCGGGCTTTGCCCGCGATTAAGTTCAAATCGGTAGTTGCGGCGCAAAGTGGGTTTTCACTTTGCGACGTTCGCTTACGGCGCGAAGTAGGTTTTCACTTTGCGACGAAAGGAATCCATGAAATACAGCTTCGAAGAACGCAGCATCGTCTGCAAGGGCGATTACTGGATCGCGGATAATGCGGTCGTCATCGGCTCTGTCGTCCTCGAGAACAACGCCAGCGTCTGGTTCAATTGCGTTCTGCGCGGCGACAACGACACCATCACGATCGGTGAGAACTCTCAGTTTCAGGATGGCTGCGTCGTCCACGTCGACTCCGGACACCCGCTCACCCTCGGTAAGGACGTAAGCGTCGGGCATATGGCCATGCTGCATGGATGCACTGTTGGCGACGGCACCCTCATCGGCATCAAAAGCGTCGTTCTCAACGATGCGGTGATCGGCAAGAATTGCGTCATCGGCGCGAACACGCTGATCCCCGAGGGCAAAGTGATCCCGGACGGCTCGATGGTCCTCGGTTCTCCAGGCAAGGTCGTGCGCCCGCTCACCGAAGCCGAGATCGAGCGCTTCAGCGGCATCGCGGGCAATTATGTGAAGAAGTGGAAGCGCTACAAGGAAGGACTCAGGCAGGACCTTTCTTAGGTCACACGCGAGGGAGCGCCCAAGGTGACGTGGCGACGCGCGTGGCGCACGGGCAACGTTCGCAACGTGATTGCTTGGTCGCGGCGCTTCTCGTAATGGAAATATGGTCATGACGAAGCTCGAGCGAGTGCGTGCCGCCTTGCGCTGTGACGCCGTCGATCGCCCGCCCTACAGCTTCTGGACGCACCTTCCCGGCATCGACCTCGACCCGCAGCGCCTTGCAGAAGAAACGGCAGCTTTTGCAGACCGCTACGATCTCGACTTCATCAAGTCGATGCCCAACGGGCTTTACTGCGTCGAAGATTGGGGTTGTGTCTGCGACTACGGCGACATCGCGCGCGGCGGCGTCGCAAAAGTTGTCGTGCCTGCAGTCGCTTCGCCGTCGGATTGGAATGCACTCGCAGACCTCGACGTGAGACAGGGCGCGTTCGGCCGCGAGCTCGACCACCTCGCGTCACTCGTGCGCCGCGCCGGCGCCGGGGTGCCTGTCCTCGCGACGGCGTTCTCTCCGCTCACGATCGCAGGGAAGCTCTCGAACGGCCTCTCACGAGAGCACGCGGCGTTTCACCGCGATGCGCTTCTCCGCGCTCTCGAAGTCATCACAGAAGTTACGTGCAAGTTCGTGCGTGGCGCGATCGAACTTGGGTGCGCCGGCGTTTTCCTTGCGTTACAGGAAGCGACACGCAGCGCGTACGACGAAGCCGACTATCGCGCATTGGGTGAGCCGTACGACCGACGGGTTCTCGAAGCTGCCGAAGCTGCGGGGGGATGGTTCAACGCGGTTCACATTCACGGCGAGGACATCCTCTTCGACGTCCTCAAGGATTACAACGTCACGGCGCTCAACTGGCACATCGGGGAGACTCAACCGACGATTTCCGGCTATCGCGCGGGCGGCGGGCGTAAACCGATCCTCGGCGGACTTCAGCGCAGCTACATTACGCAGCGCAACCGTAACGGCATTCACTCCGACATCGAGCGCTCGATCAGCGAAAGCGGCGGCAGGGGAATCCTTCTCGCGCCCGGCTGCGTGATCCGCCACCCGGTCGACGACGCAACGCTCCGCGAGACTGCCGAGTTCATCAAATCACGCGCGGCGCGTGTCAAGCAAACAGTTTGATTACTGCTTTCCCGCAGGTCCGGCATTCTGCTGAGGATCTTCGTGCCATGCCCTGGCACGAGCAATCGCCTTCCGCCATCCGTGCATGAGCGACTGCGCCGCGTCGCGACTCATCGCAGGCTCGAACACCCGCCCCGCCTGCCACTGCGAGTCGATCTCCGCTTCGTTTTTCCAGAAGCCCACGGCGAGTCCGGCGAGATACGCTGCGCCGAGCGCCGTGGTTTCGTAAACCTGAGGGCGCACCACCGGTACGCCAAGCACGTCCGCCTGGAATTGCATGAGAAGATCGTTACGCGTCGCGCCGCCGTCCACGCGCAGCTCGGAAAGCGTTTCGCCCGAGTCCTTTTGCATCGCATCGAGTACTTCCAGGGTTTGATACCCGATGCTTTCCAGCGCAGCGCGCGCGATATGCGCTGAGGTGGTGCCCCGGGTGAGCCCGAAGATCGCGCCGCGTGCGTGCGGGTCCCAATGCGGGCTTCCCAACCCGGTGAATGCCGGAACGACATACACGCCGCCGTTATCCGGCACGGTGAGCGCGAGCGCTTCGACATCCGCGGATTGCCTGATGATGCCAAGACCGTCGCGCAGCCACTGAACGACGGCACCTGCAACGAACACGCTGCCCTCGAGCGCGTATTCGTCCTGCCCGCGCACCGCGCAGGCCGCGGTCGTGATCAATTTGTGGTGCGAGCGCATCGCCTGCGTACCCGTGTGCATGAGCATGAAGCAGCCGGTGCCGTAGG
>JBKJPI010000282.1:0-11744 GCA_046595235.1 Burkholderiales bacterium
ACACCTTCACCGGCGCGCTCACGCGCACCGCGGGCGAGAACGTCGGCAGCTACACCATCAATGCCGCAGCGCTTGCCAACGGCAACTATCTGATCACCGCCAACAACGGCGCGCTGACCATCAACCCCACCACGCTGACGCTGACCTCCGGCACACCGCCTGAACCGGGTCTAAATGCGACATCGCAGATACAGTCGGAATTCACTTTATTCAGCCGCCTTGACGCGCCCCAAACGCTTTTGCTATCGCCCACCATCGGAGGGGAAGCCAATTCATATTTGGAAGAGGTGGTGGTCGTTGGCAACAAAGAGACAAGGATCAATATCGGAGGACTGGGCCCGATATTGCAAATAGTGAACGGCGGACTCAAACTCCGGGACAATCAGCGTGAATGAAAGAGATAAAAGCAGTAGTGTCCCAACGTTCTTCAGAGAAGAACGCCCTGGATTGGAAACTACGCACGCAGATTGACTTCGATGTCGCGCAGCGGCTCGCGCGCGGTCAACGGGGCGAAGGTTATGGCGAGGACAGGATCGAGGCAGGAGGATCCCTGAACCTTGTGATCGCCACGATGCACAGCCACACAACGACGAAAAGTGCTCAGAGGCAAATGGGCCATCACCTGCGCGAACACGAGCCTGCCTTGATGCGTGTTAGCCTTCGGCGGAAGTCCGCAAAAAGCCCACAGTCTGCGCCTTGACGTTCAAATCGAGACCAGGCTGACCCGCCCGTTTCGTACGGTCAATCATTTACTTACACGCGTCCTCCGTGAAAACGTTGTGACACCACGGAGATAAACCATCTACTTTGATCCGGAACCCCCGCGAGCCAGGAAGACGCTGCTTGCGGCACTGCTTGTTGCTTCTGCCTCGCTGGCCGCCCAGGCTGCGGACCCCGTCACTCCCGGCGCAGGCTCGCTCCTGAAGGAAGTCCAGCCCGTCACGCCGCCCACGGCGTCGCCAAGCGGGACGGGACTTACGATCGAAGCGAAAGACGGCGCTAAACCGCCGCCGAGCGCGCCTTTCTACGTGAAGACCATCCGGATCTCGGGCAATACCCTGTTCGATACGGCGACCCTGCTCGCCCTGATGGCGGACGGGGAAGAGAAAAGCCTCACACTGTCCCAACTGGATGAGTTGGCCGACCGCATCACCAGCTATTATCAGAAGCGCGGCTATCCGCTCGCGCGGGCGATCATTCCGGCGCAGGTAATCCGGGACGGGATCGTGAATATCGAGATCATCGAGGCACGCTACGGCAAGATCAGCCTCGACAATCGCAGCCGGGTGAAAGATTCGTTGCTGGAGGCGACGCTCTCCTCCCTGCAAAGCGTGCAATCCGTCGGCCAGACCGAGCTCGACCATGCCCTGTTGCTGCTCTCCGATATTCCGGGCGTCGTGGTCGCCGCGACCTTGAAGCCGGGTGAGACCGTCGGGACATCGGACCTGCTGGTGAACATCGCGCCCGCTCCTACGGTTTCGGGGAATGTGCTGCTGGACAATTACGGCAACCGCTTTACAGGCAGGGCGCGCATCGGCGCGACCGTGAACTTCATCAACCCCCTGCGCCACGGCGATGTCCTGGGCGTGAGCGGCCTCTGGTCGGGGAAAGGACTGAGCTACGGGCGCATCGCCTACGAATCGCTGTTGAACGGATGGGGCAGCCGCGTGGGCGGCGCGTATTCGGCGCTGCGATACGTCTTGGGCGAGCGTCTCGCGTCCCTGGATGCGCAGGGCACCGCCCAAGTAGGAAGCCTGTGGGCGAAGCACCCGCTCGTGCGTCGCCGGGATTTCAATGTCTACGGGCAGCTCCAGTATGACCGGCTTCAACTGCGCGACCATATCGGCATAAGCGCGATCCGGACCGACCGGCACTTGGAGAATGCGACGGTGAGCCTGGCAGGGGATGTTCGCGATGCGTTCCTGTCGGGCGCCGTCAGTGCCTGGAACGTGGGCTGGACATCCGGGCGTGTCGGCTTCGATGACGCAGCGGCGCAGCAGGCTGATGCGGGTAGCGCAAACACACAGGGGAGCTTCTCTAAATGGAATGCGAGCCTCGCCCGCCTGCAAAGCCTGGGTCCCAAGGACGGGCTGTATTTTGCCTTGTCCGCCCAATGGGCGAATACCAACCTGGACGCGTCGCAGAAAATGACCGCGGGCGGGCCTTACACAGTGCGCGCCTATGACACGGGAGCGATATCGGGCGATACGGGGTATCTCGGGACCCTCGAGCTCCGGCACGATCTCGACGCGGCGTGGCATGGGAAATACCAGATAGTGGCTTTCGTCGACCGCGCGCATGTGACTATCAACAAGACCGCCCGGGTTGCGGGGACGAACACCGCGACCCTGAGCGGGGCCGGCGTGGGACTGAACTGGACGGGACCCCAGCAGTGGAGCGCCAAGGCGTATATCGCCACGCGGGTCGGCCCGAACCCGGTGCTGGTGGCGGACACCAGGTCCACTCGCGCCTGGGTGGAGATCGGCAAGAGGTTCTGAAAAGCAAGCGGTGGATGGCAGTTTCCGAGCCGATACAAGTTCATCAACCAGGATGCCGTTCTAAAGTGACGAATGGTTCCAAGATCCCTGGCAGGTCAGCCGGAGATCGGGATCGCCTTTCCCTTCCGGTTTAGAAACAAAGGCGCCGTAGAGAGGTCCTTCACTTCCTTCTGCTCTCCGCGCACCTTTCTGCGCAACTCAAACGCCGACGGTAAGTCGGGCCGGCGGTCCTACGCGATCGCGCAGAATGTGTCCGGTGTGCCTATCGTGCTCTGGTGCAACGAACATTCCGGGCCGCTAAAGCCGGGCGAAGATACGTCCTTCGCGGCGACGCGGGCGTACCCGCAAAGTGAGGGCATCTCTATCGAATTCAGCATTTTCGATGCGTTGCAGGCGCCGGCGAATCGCTGAGAAACGCGGCGCCGGAGCGGACGAAATGAAGTGGGTTGAATTCGGATTGCTGACTGGATGACGGTGGGGACTGCGCACCTGCCATCGATACAACAAAAAGAAGGAGTCTCAGCATGACCACTCAGCCACCGCGCACGCGCACCTTGCGCATCGGCGCGGGCGCAAGTTACGCAGGCGATCGGGTAGAGCCCGCGACCGAGCTGGCGGCGCGAGGCCAGCTCGATTACCTCGTGTTCGAAACCCTCGCCGAGCGCACGATCGCGCTGGCGCAGATGGAGCGTCGCAGGAACCCGCAAGCCGGATACAACGAGCTCCTTGCAGACCGCTTCCAATCGGCGCTGCCGCATTGCAAGAAGAACGGCACGCGCATCATCACTAATATGGGTGCGGCAAACCCCTCAGGCGCCGCCGCGCGCACGGCGCAGATCATCCGGGAATTGCAGCTCGGTCCGATGAAAGTGGCGGCAGTGCTCGGCGATGACGCATTGGATTACTGCCGCGACAATGCCGACAGGCTCCCGTTGATGGAGACGGGTAAGCCGCTGTCTTCGCTCGAAGGTCAGATCATCTCTGCCAACGCTTATCTCGGTGCGGACGTCATTGTCGACGCGTTGCGCAAAGGCGCGGACATCGTCCTGACCGGTCGCGGGGGCGATTGCTCGCTTTTTCTTGCCCCGATGATTCACGAGTTCGGCTGGAGAGTGGATGACTGGAACATCCTCGGCAAAGGCCAGACGGGTGCCGACATGGTCGAGTGCGGTGCAAACGTCTCGGGGGGCTTTTTCGCCGATCCAGGCTACAAGGAGGTTCCGGAGCTGTGGAATCTCGGCTACCCGCTGCTCGAAGTCGAGGCCGACGGCACCGTCGTCGTTTCCAAGCTCGAAGGGACGGGTGGGCTTATCAATCGCGCGACTTGCGCCGAGCAGATGATTTACGAGATTCACGATCCCGCGAATTACATTACGCCGGACGTGGTGGTGGACTTTACCGAAGTCGAGCTCGAGGAAATCGGCGTGAATCGCGTGCGTATCACCGGCGGCCGCGGCAAGCCCCGGCCGGAACAACTCAAGGTGTCGGTGGGTGTGCTCGAAGGGTGGGTCGGCGAAGCCGAGATCACATACGCGGGCCTGGGATGCCTCGAGCGTGCAAGGCTCGCAGAGAAGGTGGTGCGCGAGCGCCTGAGAATCGGCGGTGTGAATCTGCAGGAGCTGCGGGTCGACTATCTGGGCATCAACGCGCTGCATGGCGAAGCGGCCCTGCCCCTGAAAGAGCCGCCTTATGAAGTCTGCCTGCGCTTCGCCGGGCGTGCGCGCGAGAAGCGTGATGCGGTGAAGCTCGGAAACGAAGTCGAGACGCTCGTCGGAAAGGGCCCGGCGAGCTCCTCGATACCGCGCAAGCATGTGAGGGAAGTGCTGGCGATCTACTCGTGTCTCATCCCGCGTGAGGCGATCAAGCCGCAGATCATAATGACGGAGGTCGCATGAAGACGTTCTACCTGCGCGAGCTTGCGCATGCGAGGGAGGGCGACAAGGGGGACACGAACAATATCGGAGTGATCGCCTATGAGCCGCACTATTATCCGATCATCCTGAAGCAGATCACGCCGGAACGCGTTAAAGCGCATTTTCGCGGAATCGTGAAAGGCCGAATCACGCGCTATGAGTTGCCAAAAGTGGACGCGATCAATCTCGTCATGGAGGGTGCCCTCGGCGGCGGCGTCACCCGCTCTCTTTCGCTTGATCCGCACGGTAAATCGTACTCCGCCCTCATCCTGACGATCCCGGTAGAAGTTAGCGAAGACATCGCGGCGGAGCTCATGCTGAAGGGGCGCCAGCCCCTATGAAACATCGCTATCAGGCATTGTGCATGGTGCCTGTGCTGCTTGCGCTCGCGCCGACGGCTTCCCACGCCGCCGAAGCCTATCCGACCCGACCAATACGCATCATCGTTCCATTTGCGCCGGGCGGCGGTACCGACCTCACCGCGCGCATCGTGGCCCAGCCGCTTTCGGAAAAGCTCGGGCAGCCGGTGATCATTGAGAATCGACCGGGCGCAGGGACAATGCTCGCGACGGAGCTCGCGGCCAAGGCCGCGCCGGACGGCCACACGTTGATAATTGCTTCCGCCTCCCACGCGATCAATCCAAGCCTGTACCGCAAAGTAAACTATCAGCCCCTACGCGATTTCAGCGCGATCACGCTCGCCATCGCCTTTCCCTTCGTGATCGCCGTGCACCCTGGCGTTCCAGTGCAGAGCGTCAAAGACCTGATCGCGTATGCCAAAACCAACACGGGCCGGATCTCTTACGCATCGAGCGGCACCGGTTCGACGAATCACCTCGCGGGGGAGCTCTTCAAGAACATGGCGGGCATCGATATGTTGCACGTGCCGTACAAGGGCGGCGGTCCGGCGATGAACGATGTGATTGCGGGGCAGGTGCAGGTGATCTTCGGCACCGTGCTGGAGACGATGCCGCAAGTGCGTGCGGGGAGACTCAAGGGTCTGGCGGTTTCGAGCGCCAAGCGGGCGGCCTTCGCGCCTGATTTGCGCACCGTTGCAGAGGAAGGGCTGCCGGGGTACGACGTCACGGGCTGGTATGCTTTTGTCGCGCCCGCAGCCATTCCGAGGCCGGTGCTCACGAAGCTCAACCAGGAAATGACCGGCATCCTGAGCTCGGCAGCTGTAAAGGAGCGCCTGCTGTCGATGGGCGCCGAGCCGTGGCCCACATCGCCCGAAAAAGCCCAGTCGTTCATCGGGGACGAAGTCCTGAGGTGGGGAAAACTTATCCGTAACGCACGCATCACCGCTGAATGACGCCATGACACTGACTGGAAGCCTAATCCGCATCTGCCGGAACGAATTGCCTGCGCGGGTGAATGACGAAGCCCTCGCCGCTGCGCGCCGTTGCCTGGTCGACAGTCTGGCGGTTGCTTACGCAGCGTATGGCGAAACGCCAATAGACATGCTGCGCGCCGAGACAACCTTGGGCAGCGCAGAGGGGGAAGCGAGCGTCATCGGTTATGGCGATCGCGTTCGGCCGAGTGACGCGGCGCTCGTGAACGGCACGATGATCAGTCTCCAGCTCTTCGACGACAATCAGGAGCAGATGCGCGGGCACCCTTCGGCGCCGCTGTGGCCGGCGGTGCTGGCGCTCGCGGAAGCGTGCGACGTTACGCTGAACGAAGCGCTGCGAACCTTCGTCATCGGTTACGAAGTCGAATGCAGGCTCGGTCTTGTCCTCAACCCGTCTCATTACGAAATCGGCTGGCACGCGACGGCCACGCAAGGCCTGGTTGCTTCGACGATCGCCTCGTGCCTGCTGCTGGGACTCGATGAAGAGCGCACGTCGCACGCATTGGGCATCGCAGCGTCCATGGCCAGTGGCATCCGGAGAAATTTCGGGACCATGACGATGTCGCTGCACAGCGGGCTCGCAGCAAGCAACGGCGTGCGCGCGGCCCGGCTCGCTGCGCGGGATTTCACCGCGGATCCGCAGATCTTCGACGGGCCGATGAGCTTCGGTGCCGTGCTGTCGCGCGAGTGGTCTCCGGAGCAGTTCGCCGAAAGCCTGAGAGACTGGGGTGCGCCGTTCATGATCGTATCGCCCGGTGCGACCTTCAAGCTGTACCCCTGCGGGCGGCCCACCCTGTTCGGGGTCGATTGTGTCGTCGAGCTGCAAGGCAAGCATGCGCTGAAAGCATCGGAGGTCCGCCGCATCACCTGCGACGTGAGCTACATGTATCCCCGCACCCTCATTCATTCGCGCCCTTCGAACGGATTCCAGGGCAAGACTTCGCTCGAGTATTGCGTGGCGACCGCGTTGCTGGACGGCCGCCCTACGCTGGCCTCGTTTACCGATGAAGCGGTGCGCCGGCCGGAAATCGCGCAACTCATCGGGATCACCGAAGTGCGCGTCCCACCGGAGCTTTCCGAGGATGTGCCGGAAGTGCGCAAGGCGCCCTTCGAGCAACCGGTGACCGTCACCATCGAGATGCGAGACGGACGTGTCTATTCGGAAACAGTTCATCACCAGAAAGGCTCGCCGTGGAATCCGGCCAGCGACTCCGACCTGCGCCAGAAATTCGTTGACTGCGCGCTGCCGCACCTGCCGCGTGAGCGCATCGACGCGATTCTCGACTGCATCGGTCGTGATGTCGGGACGCGTGAGCTTACGAAACTCCTGAAGGTGGGCTGAGCACATGGCTCGATCGATGCCAAGGGTTGTCGTGGAGGAAGACCGCGTGCTGCGCGTGGTGCAGATCGTGCTCGACCCTTCCACACCGGTCGAGCGCACCACGGCCTATGCCGACTACGCGGCGCACGACGCCGACCTGATTGCCTGGCGCGACGCGCTGCGCGACCGCATTCCCGGCTTGTATCCGGCTGAAGTCAGTCTCGTGACCAGCGCGGACGAACTGCATGGCGCGCTGCCCGCAGCGGATGTCGTGATCGTCGAGAGCCTCGAATTTGGCGCGCGCGAGCTTGCAGCGGCGCCGAAGCTCAAGTGGCTGCAGACGTTCGGCGCATTCGCGCCGCACATCGACGAGCGGGCGTGCCTCGCGCGGAACCTCCCGGTGCACACCGTGCGCCGGCGCACGAACCGGGTCGTCGCGGAGCACACAATCATGCTCATGCTCGCGCTCGCAAAACGTCTGCCGCTCATTAATGGGCTGGTGACGCCTGAACGTCTGATCACTGCGGGGTTCGAGTCGCGGCCTTACAACACGCGGCACACGCCGGGTGCCAACTTCGGCCGCATACCTGATCTGCGCACACTCGCAGGGGCAACACTGGGGTTGCTGGGCTTCGGCGAGATCGCACGCGAAGTCGCGGTAATGGCGCGTGCGTTCGGGATGGAAATGCTGTACCACAAACGCACGCGGTTGACTGCAGAAGACGAACGGAGCGCCGGTGTTACTTACTGCGCGTTCGACGCGCTTTTCGCGCGGTCCGACTACCTCAGCGTGCATGTGCCATCGACTTCCGGTACCCGCGACCTCGTCGATGAAACCGCACTGGCGCGCATGAAGCCGGGTGCTTTTCTTATCAACACCTCCCGCGCGGAGATCGTCAACCGGCAGGCGCTGCTCGACGCAGTGACCAGCGGCCATCTGGCTGGAGTCGGGCTCGATGTCCTGCACGACGAACCCGCTGCGGAAGACGAGCCTCTGTTGCGTTACCCCAATGTAATCGTGACGCCGCACTGTGCCGGCGCTTCCCGAGTGAACGGGTGGGCCGACATGGAAGACATGCTGATCGAGATCTGGAAGGGCATTCGAGGTCAATGAAAGGGACGGCTATGGCGAACAGCAGGTGGGAACATCGGCCTCACGGATCGACGTGGGGCGATTGGGGTGCGGATGATCAGCGCGGCCGCATGAACATGCTTACTCCGGAGAAACGCAAACAGGCCGTGACGGAAGTGCGCGAAGGGATCGCGTTCTGCCTGTCGCTCCCGCTCGATTACCCGGGCGGCACCGGCGTCAATCCGCGCCGCCATCCACCGCGCCTTCAGGCCACCGAGCGCGGCGGCAAGGTGAACTTTAACGTGCCGATACGGCTGCTGCACGATGGCGCGACGGACATCGTGAGCGATGATCTCGTCACCATGCATCTGCAATACTCGACGCAGTGGGACAGCTTCGCGCACGTGGGTCAGTTCTTCGACGTCGACGGGGACGGCAAAGACGAGATGGTCTACTACAACGGCTATCGCGCGTGTGAAGATGTCATGGGAACGGTGGATTATCGAGACGGCGGCGCAAAGCCCCTGAGTGGCGAGCACGTCGGCGCGCGCAAGCTCGGCATCGAGCATCTCGCTGAAGGCTGCGCGCAGGGGCGCGGGGTGATGATCGATCTGTACACGCACTTCGGCCTCGGAAAGCGCTACGTGGGCTACGAAGATCTCATGCGCATCATGGAACGCGACGGCGTGGTGGTCGAGCCTGGCGACATGGTGTGTTTCCGCACGGGCTTTGACCGGTGGCTGCTTTCCAAAAACAAACAGATCGACAGCCGTGCGGAAGTCGATGCGGTGCTCGCGGGCCTCGATGGACGCGACGAGAAGCTTCTCAACTGGATCACCGATGCCGGGATCGTCGCGATGATCTCGGACAATGTCGCGGTCGAGCTGACGCCGCCGCGGCCGATCACAGGGCCGGGTCCGACGCTTCCGATGCACGCGCACTGTTTGTGGAAGCTCGGCGTGCATTTGGGCGAGATGTGGCTCTTGTCGGATCTCGCCGACTGGTTGCGCGCGCAAGGCCGCTCGCGATTCCTGCTCTCCGCGCCGCCGCTGCGCCTGCCGGGCGCCGTCGGCTCGCCGGCGAACCCGATCGCGACGGTTTAGGGGCGCCGTCGAAGGCGCGGTGAAGGCGATGCGTCGCGCCTCATGGTGCCGCAAGGCGCGTCATTGCAGCGGGAAACCCGCTTCGCGGCGGGCAGTCAACACACGACTCCCCGCACACGAAGCGCCCGCTGCAATGACTGCGGCACAATCGGCTCGCCGCATCACCTCCACCGCGCGTTGGGTCGAAGCACCGGTGCACTACGCCCCTTGGAAGCTCCGCGCCGGATACGACGCGGCGCTTTCGGCAGTGCCCGCGCTCGTGACGCCTGTGGTTGACATGCACAGCAGAGCGGTCAAAGCATAGTTTCGCAGAATCATTATTGCTCTTTCCTCGGCCATAATCGCTATTTTAGTGGAGCAACTTCATGAACGACCGCGTGCCGGCTCCATCGCAAAGCGCCATGACGGCGGGACAGCGTTTTCGAAACGCGCTCGAAGCGGCGTCGCCGTTAGCGATCGTCGGCACCATCAACCCCTATTGCGCCATGATGGCCGAGCGCGTCGGACACAAGGCAATCTACCTCGCGGGCGGCGGGCTCGCCACCTACTCGTATGGATTGCCGGATCTCGCGATCACCACGCTCAACGACGTCCTCACCGAAGTTCGACGCATCAGTGACGCCTGTGCCCTCCCGCTCATGGTCGATGTGGATACGGGGTTCGGGGGCGCGTTCAACATCGCGCGGCTGGTGAAGGGACTGATCAGGGACGGCGCCGCTGCGATGCATATCGAAGACCAGGTGCAACTCAAGCGCTGCGGTCACCGCCCCGGAAAGGCGGTCGTGCCGACTGCGGAGATGCTCGATCGGCTGAAAGCTGCGCTCGATGCGAGAAACGACGCATCTTTCCTCATCTGCGCGCGCACCGACGCGATGGCGGCGGAAGGCCTCTCTGCAACCATCGACCGCGCGTGCGCCTACATGGACGCCGGGGCCGATATGATCTTTGCCGAGGCGTGCAGCGAGCTTTCGCAATACCGCGCGTTTGTCGACGCGCTGAACCGGCCGCACTCACTGCTGGCGAACATCACCGAATTTTCGCAGACGCCTGCTTTCACGCTCGAAGAGCTGCGCAGCGCTGGTGTATCGGCGGCGCTCTTCCCATTGTCCGCCGCGCGCGCGATGTCCGCCGCCGCGCTGAAGGTCTATGAAGCGATCCACCGCGACGGCAGCGCGAAGAGCGTGATCGAGATCATGCAGCCGCGCGCGGAGCTTTACGATTTTCTGAACTATCATGCCTACGAAGAGAAAATCGATCGCTTGTTTGCCGAAAAGAGCACGAAATGAGAGGGCTGAGCGTCAGTGATGGGCGTGTACGCATGCACCTCATCGTGATGGCGGCATCGGTGGCTGCAACTTTGTCATCGGTGGGTCCTGCCTCCGCTGCGGATGCGGCGTACCCCACGCGCCCGATCCGGCTGATCGTGCCGTATGCGCCGGGCGGAGGCGCCGACGTGATCGGCCGCCTCCTGGCGCAGGATCTTTCCTCACGCTTGGCGTACCCTATCGTAGTCGACAATCGCGCGGGCGGTGGAGGACAGATCGGAATCGAGACAGCGGCGCGTGCAACGCCTGATGGGCACACGCTCCTGTTGGGAAGCGTAGGCCTCGCGTCCATGCCTGCACTGTATAAAAAACTTCCGTTCGATCTCATCCGCGATTTCGTCCCTATTTCCATCTCGATTTCGGGCGCATACCTCCTGGGCATAAATCCCTCCGTGAGCGCAGGCTCGGTCAAAGAGCTGGTCGCGCTCGCCAAACGCAGCCCGGGCAAGCTCAATTTCGGGTCGTCGGGAGCCGGGTCCACGATTTATCTGGCAGGCGAGATGTTCAAGACCATGGGCGGAATCGATATCGTTCACGTGCCCTACAAGAGCGCGGGGCTGGCGATGACCGACCTCATTGCAGGAAATATTCAGATGATGTTCGCACCCGTCGTCGTCATGCAGCCCATGGCCAAAGCGGGGAAGGTGAGAGCTCTCGGCGTCACCTCCAGCAAACGCTCGGCCCTCGCCCCCGACATACCGACGATCGCCGAGTCCGCATTGCCCGGTTTCGAAGTGAGCGGCTGGTATGGTCTGCTCGCGCCGGCGGCGACGCCGCGTGTCATCGTTAATGACCTCTACGCCGAGTCCAGGAAAGGGCTCGAGACTGACGCGCTCAAGGAGCGTTTGAAAGGCCAGGGGCTCGAAGTCATCAATCTTTCGCCCACGCAAAGTGCAGTCCTTCTGAAAGAGGATGCCGCGCGCTGGTCCCGTGTCATTCGAGAAGCGGGGATCAAAGCTGAATAGGATGGCCATGCAGGAAACACACACGCCCACGCAGGTCACGCGGGCGCTGGCGGCGCATCTCGCGCGCTTCGATTTCGGAGCGCTGCCGGAAAAGGTCGTGCATGCGGCTCGCCGCGGCATCCTCGACTGGATCGGCTGCGTGCTTGCCGGCTGCCGCCATCCAACGCTCGACACGCTGAATGGCGTGTTATCGCAG
>JBKJPI010000517.1:0-6448 GCA_046595235.1 Burkholderiales bacterium
CAGAACACCACATCCTTGTGCTTCTTCATGTAAGCGAGCACCGCATCAAGTACTTCGACGCGATGCTCGCTTACATGAAGAAGCACAAGGATGTGGTGTTCTGGCAGGGGGATCAGATATATGAGTGGTATGCGAAGGCGAGTGGTATGCGAAGGCGAGTGGGTGACGAAGGTGAATAGCTTTCTGGTTGTCCTCAAAGGCCTGCCAATCGTGTCCACAGCTCGCGGGGCGACACCACGGGAAGGCCGTCGATAACGTGAAGATCGAGTAAAACCTTGTCGCCGGTGACGAAGAGCTCGGCTTTGCCCGCGATCGCGCACGCAACTATAGGAACGTCATCCGGGTCTTTGATGACAATGGAAGGCGGGGTCTGTGCTTGAACGAGGTGTCCCTCCGCCCGCAATAACGCCAGAAATCCCGCGGCCGTCGTTTTGGGGAGGTGAAACTTGGCGATCAGAACCCGCTCCAGCTCCTCGAGTACGGCATTACACGTCAAGAGTTCGTGGTCCTGAAGCACGCTCTCCAACACCTCGCTGCAGAGGCCGCGCGTCGCAATGCTGCTTGCGAGAACGTTAGTATCGAGGAAGATCCTCACGAGATGTCACGGAACACATCCTCGTCTGTAAGGTATCCAGCAGCAGCCGCGTACGGCATGGCCCTTTGGCGAAGCGTTCTGAATCGCTGAATCGAGAGTTGGCGACGCAGCGCCTCTCGCGCCACTTCGCTTTTCGTCCGGCCGGTTTGCCTGGCCAGCCGGGCAAGCTCACGATCGAGCTTTTCATCGAGTCTTATCGTCAACGTACTCATTACGCCCGCCACAGCAACACGCGTGTAAGACAATGTAACACAGGAGAAAGCTCGCGTGCGACGCATCTCGGATTCGAGTGCTTGACTTGAGCTGCAATTAGCGCGGGAACACGTCGGGCGTGCCGACTTCCCCCGTGCCCTGCAGCAACTTCTGCAGCATGCGCGCGGTGTGGTCGGCTGCGCCGCCCGCGCTCGTGCCGACGATGGGGTAGAGCATCCGTCACCGAGACTTTCGCCTGTATCTTACGAACTCCATCAAAGGCGCGTGGTCCTTAGCATCCGCGGCACGCAACGCGGAAAGATAGACCTTACGAGCGGGGGCCATCGCCGATCAGGTCGTGATCGCCCGAAGCGAACCGCTCGGCGCCATGCTCGGTGAGCAGTGATAGTCCCGGTAATCGGCGAACACCGCAACAGTAGCAACCTTGTGGTGCGCGAAAACCGCTGAGTCCAACTCTTGGCCACCTTGCCGGCAGCGACTCCGGCCCACGCGTCATGGAAGCGGAGGAAGCGCCTCGACCTTCACCCTCACAGCCTCACAGGCCGCAAGCAAGTCCGCAAGGATGCGCGGATCCACATCAAGCTCGCCTTGATATTCGCTTAGGTTACGCAGCTCGTGGCATTTCGCCAGCACACGCCAGACCTCCGGTCCCAGACCAAGCGTGTGCGGGAGCACCTGAAAGACGATGTAGCGGTTCTTTGCCCTAAAGCCGTAATAACGCAGCGCCGCAAGGCAATACGCGTGTGCAGCGTCGTATGCAAGAGAGAATCGGCTTTCGAGCGCCAAACCCGTTTTCGAAGCGTCGCTAAGTCGAACAGCCGCAGAGGTTATCAACCCTGCGAATTCCTTCGCATCAACGGGCTCGGGCCGAAGGTCTGTGAGCCGATCAAGCGGCGAGGTCATCCTCACTCCCGTAAATCCAGACCTTCGGCTGTGCGAGGACCCGCGTCACGAAAGCATTAGCGGCCTTGATCCGTTTCGAAAGCTCCTTGTGGGTATACACCGTCGGATTAACCGTCCTGCCCAGTCTCTCCGTGAGCGGATCCAACAGCTCAAACAGATCCGCGTAGGTGACGGCATCGCTGACGACCATGAGGTCGATGTCGCTCGAGGACGTATCGACCTTCTTCGCAATTGATCCATACACGAAAGCCGCTGCGAGCTTCGGCGCGAGGGGCGCCAGAGCCTTGCGCAGCGGCTCGGCGAGACCTACCGTCTTGCGCGCGATCCCGCAAAGCTCTGCGAACAGCGGCGAATTGGCGTTTGCCTGGTAGTGCTTCTGAGCGCCGACGCGCCGCACGCTGACCAGCGCGCTCTGCTCGAGCCGAGCCAACTCGCGTTGCACAGCGCCGGAACCCGCTGCGGCCCGGGCGATCAGCTCCGTGGCGTAAAAGCTTCGGTCCGGTTGGCCGAACAGCAGCGCGAGCACACGCTGCTGAGTCGTGGAAAAGAGCGCATCTGCCAGACTGCCCGCTCGCTTGGCGCGTATGACTGTTTTCTTGGGAATACCCATATTGGGCATATTACTACCCAAATTGGGTATTCTCAAGATGAGTAAGACAGGATCCTTCGGTGCGAGTTACGCCGGCCGCTCGTAAAAAACCTCCGGCGCCACCGCGCGCGTTGACGCGTGCTCGATCGTCATGGACCAAATGTTTCCTTCAGATCAACGTCGAGTGCCAGGTGCAAGGTCAGCACTCCCATGTTCGGTGCTTCAATTCGCCACCACCCCCGCCGTCCCAAAATACCTGTTCGTGATCGAAGCCTGGTTCTCGTAAATCGAGCCGAGGTTATCTGCCGCCGGCAACGGCAGCCGCACCGGCAGCGCCTCCATGCGCGGCGCGTAAGTCTTCTCGCCGCAGATCATGCGGCTGTCGAATTCGTCGAGGTCGCGCACCCCCATGAGCGGCCACGCATCGGCGGCCATAACTTCGTACAGCAGAAAAGGCCGCGGGCGCTGCGACGTGTTCGCAGCCGAGCCGTGCACGGCGAACGTGTTGTGAATGGTGATCGTGCCGGCCTTGCCGACGCACGCGATGTGATTCTCGTAGTCGAGCAGCACCTTCTGCGGATCAATCGCGCCGCAGAAGCGGCCGTCGGCGTTGTGGTCATGCACCACCGGCCCTCTGTGACTGCCGCGCACGACCAGCATAGGGCCGTTCTCCATGGTGCAGTCTTCCAGCATGAGACCGACCGCGAGCAGGCCCGCGTTGGTGTGCGGGTGAAAGGCCCAGTCCTGGTGCCACTCGAGCGCCGCGCCGCCGCTGGACGCTTTCACGTTGAGCTTCGAGTTGTGCATCCGGATGTTCGGGCCGAGGAGCTGCTTCATGATGCTGAGGAGCGGCTCGCTCTTGAGGAACTCCCAGAAGACGGGATCGTGCAGGTGCGGTTGCTTGATGCGGCGCAGGCGGGGGTTGTTCGGGCTGTGGTCGGGTTCTATGTCGTAGATTTCGGTGTGGGTAGTTGCGGCTTTGGATGCGGAGATCAGATTGGTGAGAGCGTCGCGCATGGCGGTCAGGGTGGCCGCGGACGCGATGTTCTCGACAAGGAGGACGCCGTCTTTTTGGTAGGTGGATAGTTGGTCGGTTGATAGCATCGTTTAACCCGGTTGCCCCTCACCCTACCCTCTCCCCGTTACGGGGCGAGGGAATGTCGCATCCCCTCACCCTACTCTCTCCCCATCACGGGGCGAGGGAATATTTAGCTATGCGTAGTCCGCGACCGGTGGGCAGGTGCAGATGAGGTTGCGGTCGCCGCCGGCTTCGTCGATGCGGCGCACGGGCGGCCAGTATTTGGTTCGCTCTGCGCCCTGGGGATATGCGGCGGCGAGCCGGGAGTACGGGTGTGGCCAGTCGTCCTGTGCGATCGATTCGGCGGTGTGCGGTGCATTGATGAGCGGATTGTCGTTTCGATCGAGCGCGCCGCTTTCGATACGTGCGATCTCTTCGCGGATGGCGATCATCGCGTCGCAGAAGCGGTCGAGCTCGCGTTTCGATTCGCTCTCGGTGGGCTCGATCATCATGGTGTCAGCGACGGGGAACGACACGGTCGGCGCGTGGAAGCCGTAGTCGATGAGGCGCTTGGCGACGTCGATCACGCTCACGCCTGCGCGCTCTCTCGTCCAGCGCAGATCGACGATGCATTCGTGCGCGACCATGCCGTTCGCGCCGGTGTAGAGCATCGGATAGTGTTGCTCGAGTCGGTGGCGGATGTAGTTCGCGTTGAGTATGGCGATCGCGCTCGCGCGTGTGAGCCCATCGGCGCCCATCATGCCGATGTAGGCGTGGCTGATGGGGAGCACGTTCGCGTTGCCCCACGCTGCGGCCGAGATCGCGCCGACGGCTGAATCCGGCGTGTCGAGATGTCCCGGCAGAAACGGGGCGAGATGCGCCTTCACCGCGATAGGTCCGACGCCCGGTCCCCCACCACCGTGAGGAATGCAGAAGGTCTTGTGCAGGTTGAGGTGCGAGACATCCGCGCCCAGCTCTCCCGGCGCGGCAAGGCCGACCATCGCGTTCATGTTGGCGCCGTCGAGATAGACCTGCCCGCCCTGCGCATGAACGATGTCGCAGATCTCGCGGATGGCTTCTTCGAAGACGCCATGCGTGGACGGGTAGGTGATCATCAGCGCAGCAAGGGCTCCACCGTGCTGAGCCGCTTTGGCGCGCAGGTCTTCGAGATCGACGTTGCCTCGCTCATCGCACTTCACCACGACGACTTTGAGCCCGGCCATTTGCGCGGACGCGGGATTGGTGCCGTGCGCGGAGCTCGGAATGAGGCAGATCTTGCGTTGGCTCTCACCGCGGCTCTCGTGCCAGGCGCGGATCGCCAGCAGGCCCGCGAGCTCCCCTTGCGATCCCGCGTTCGGCTGGAGCGAGACTGCGTAATAGCCGGTGATCATGCAGAGATCGCGCTCGAGCTTTTTCACGAGCTCGTCGTAACCGGCGAGCTGATCGCGCGGCGCGTAGGGATGGATGTTTGCGAATTCCGGCCACGTGATGGGGATCATCTCGGTGGTCGCGTTGAGCTTCATCGTGCACGAGCCGAGCGGGATCATCGTCCGGTCGAGGGCCAGGTCCTTGTCCGCGAGGCCGCGCATGTATCGCAGGAGCTCGGTCTCGGAGCGATGGCGTGCGAAAACCGAGTGCGTGAGATAAGGCGAGCGGCGCTCGAGCTGCGAGGGGATTGCGTCGGCCTTGTAACCATTCGCGGTGGCCGAGCCGCTCGCGCCGAAGACCTTCAGCACGCGCTCCAGATCTTCGTCGCTCGTCGTCTCGTCAACGGCGATGCCGATGTTGTTCTCATCGACGCGGCGGAAGTTGTAGCCGGCTTGCGTGGCGGACTCGAGCACCGCTGCAGTCTTGCCGCCCGTGCGCACGAGGAACGTATCGAAGAAGGCACGGTTCGGAATATCGCAACCGTGCGCGCGCAGTTGCGCAGCGAGCGTGCTTGCTTTGCGGTGTATCCCGGCCGCGATCGCCTTCAGGCCTTCCGGTCCGTGATAGACGGCGTAAAAGCTTGCGACGATCGCAGGGAGCGCTTGCGCCGTGCAGATGTTGCTCGTGGCTCGCTCGCGGCGGATATGCTGCTCGCGTGTTTGAAGAGACAGGCGGTACGCACGGCGCCCGTCAACATCGGTCGAAGCACCCACGAGCCGGCCAGGCAGCGTGCGCTTGAGCTCGTCAGCGACCGCGATATAACCCGCATGCGGGCCGCCGCAGCCCACCGGCATGCCGAAGCGCTGTGTGGTCCCCACCGCGATCTGTGCGCCGAGCTCGCCCGGCGCTTTGAGCAGCGTCAGCGACAGGAGGTCGGCCGCCATGACAACGATGGTGCCGCGCTCTCGCAGCGCTGCAATCTCCGCCGAACGATCGAGAACTTCACCCGTCGTGTCCGGGTATTGCAGCAGCACGCCGAATGCGTCGGTCACAGCGCCGATGGCATCGTCTTCGACGACACGCACCTCGATGCCCATCGGCTCCGCGCGCGTGCGCACGACCGCAATCGTTTGTGGATGACAGTTGCGCGAGATGACGAACGCTTGCCGCTCACCCTTGGCCGCGACGCGGTGACACAGTGCCATCGCCTCGGCTGCCGCCGTCGCTTCGTCGAGGAGTGACGCATTCGCGACAGGCAGCGCTGTCAGGTCGGACACCATCGTCTGGAAATTCATCAGCGCTTCGAGCCGCCCCTGGGAGATCTCCGCTTGATACGGCGTGTAGGCGGTATACCAGCTGGGGTTTTCGAGGACGTTGCGGAGGATCACCGTGGGTGTGTGGCAGCCGTAATAACCCATGCCGATCATTGATCGCATCACGCGATTCCTGCCCGCGATACGCCGCATCTCTGTCACGGCCTGCGCTTCGCTGAGCGGCGCATCGAGCGTCATCGGCGTGCGGCGGCGGATGCCCGCCGGCACCGCGGCATCCACGAGCGCTTCAAGCGAGCTCAAGCCGAGCGCCTTGAGCATCTCGTTCGCGTCAGCTGCGCGCGGGCCGATGTGGCGATCCGCAAAACCGTTCGATTGGAGCGAAAGCCCCGCGACTGGAGTGTCCACGTTATATCCGGAAGTAGCGATGCGCGACGAAAGGAAGATCGGCGCGTGTGATCGGAATCTCGCGGCCGCGGCTGACGGCCACC
>JBKJPI010000558.1:0-3781 GCA_046595235.1 Burkholderiales bacterium
GGAAACCACACCGGCGGCTCGCGCACGATGGTGGGCGCAGGCACCGTCTGCCACATCGCGGCGGAGAAGCTGGTGGAGCACGGCAAGTCGCTCGCGGCCGAAGTGCTCGGAGTGGAACCTTCACAGATGAGCTACGCAGCGGGTGTATTCAAAGGTCCTGAAGCGGGCATGAAGCTGACGCTTGCTGAGCTTGCCGCGAAGCGGCCTTTCACGGCGACCGGCGAAGGCACCTTCGCATCGACGTTTCCGAATGGCTGTCACATCGCCGAAGTCGAGATCGATCCCGACACGGGTGTCACACGCATCGCGTCCTACATCACCGTCGATGATTGCGGCGTCGTGGTGAATCACACGATCGTCGAAGGGCAGATGCATGGCGCAGTCGCGCAAGGCGCCGGTCAGGTCTTCGGCGAGCACGCAATCTATGATCGTGAAACCGGTCAGCTCCTGACCGCAACGTTCAGCGACTATTACATGCCGCGCTCCGAGCTCTTGCCCGACATCAAAATGGCGGAGCATCCGACGGCCTCGCGCGTGAATCCGCTCGGCATCAAAGGCATGGGCGAGTCCGGCTGCACCGCGTCCCTCGGCGCACTCGTCAATGCCGTGCACGATGCACTGCGCCCGCTCGGCATCGAGCATCTCGACATGCCGCTGACCCCTGCAAAGCTGTGGAGCGCGATCAGCGCAGCACGCACAAACCCGTAGTTTCTTCGAAAGGCGAAAGACATGTATTCGTTTGCCTATGTAAAACCCGGCACGCTCAAGGAAGTCAGCGCGTTCCTGCAGTCGAATCCCGAAGCGCGCCCGCTTGCCGGCGGCATGACGCTGATCCCGACGCTCAAAGCGCGTCTCGCCCAGCCGTCTCACCTTGTGGATATTTCCGGGCTCGAGGAGCTCCGTGGAATCAAACTGCAGGGTGGAACCCTCCAGATCGGTGCGGGCACCCGGCACTTCGACGTGCTGCGTTCTGATGTCGTACGCAAGGCTATTCCCGCGCTCGCAGAGCTGGCTGAACGCATCGGCGATCCGGCGGTTCGCAACCTCGGCACGCTCGGCGGTTCGGTCGCGAACAACGACCCGGCTGCCGACTACCCGGCTGCGGTGCTTGCTCTCAACGCGAAGATCGTCACCGACAAGCGTGAGATCGCCGCTGACGATTTCTTTCAGGGCTTGTTCTCGACCGCGCTCGAGCCGGGTGAGCTCATCGTGCGCATCGAGTTCCCGGTTCCGAAGCGCGCTGCATACGAGAAGTTTGCGCATCCGGCATCGGGTTACGCGATGACCGGTGTATTCGTGGCCGAAACAGCGAGCGGCGTTCGCGTCGCCGTGACCGGGGCAGGGCCGGGGGTCTTCCGCTGGAAGGAAGCCGAAGCGGCGCTGGCCGGGAAGATTGCAGCAGACAGCGTCTCAGGCTTGCGCATGAAAGCAGACGATCTCAATCAGGACATTCACGGGTCGCGCGAATACCGCGCAAACCTGGTGAACGTGCTCACGAAGCGCGCGGTCACGCAAATTGCGGGGAGATAGCAGTGGCGACAGTCGAAATTACGGTGAACGGCAAGAAGCAGACGGGTGAAGTCGAAGATCGCACGCTGCTCGTGAATTTCATACGAGACACGCTGGGCATGACCGGCACTCACGTCGGATGCGATACAAGCCAGTGCGGATGCTGCACGGTGCACATGAACGGCGAAGCGGTTAAGTCGTGCTCGGTCCTCGCGGTGCAGGCAAACGGCGCCGACGTGCTCACGATCGAAGGCATGGCCAAAAACGGCGAGCTGCACCCGGTGCAGCGCGCGTTCACCGAATGTCACGGGCTGCAGTGCGGGTTCTGTACGCCGGGCATGGTGATGGCGGTGGCAGGATTGCTGAAAAACAATCCAAACCCCACCGAGGAAGAGATCCATAAGGGCCTGGAAGGAAACCTCTGCCGCTGCACCGGTTACATCAACATCGTCAAAGCGGTGAAGCGCGGCGCGGAGCTCATGGCCGGCAAGGCCTGACCGTGCCGCTCTGAGACTGCGGGGTCGCGCGGCTGCCGCGCACCGCAGCGCGGACAGACGCGAGCCTTTTTGCCCAGCGGCATGCCGCAGTCGTGGCAGCGCCTCAAGAGATTCACTCGCACCGTCAGCACCTCCGCCAGAACGGCGCTTGAGTAGCGGCCGCCGTAGTTACGCTTCTTGCGGAATCACCGGCAGCAACACATAAGGCTGTCGCTTCGCGTCCGCATGCAGCGTGACCTTGCCGCCGAAAATTTCCGGCGGACGGTCCTGTGGATCGTCGTGAACGAAAGGTCCGCAGCCCCGCATCGGATTCTTCATGTTTGACAGCACGGCGGCCTCGCCGGCGTACTCGTAGTCCTTGCCGCGAATAGTCAGTGCGATGCGATAGCCCGCGGGAACCACGATGCAGGTCGGCCAGATCTCGATGTCGAGCTCGACGGCTTTACCGGGCGTGAGTGGTTGCGCTTCGTCGTGAGTGTGAGACGGGCGATGAGGAAGACTTTGACTCGCGTCGAGTTTCCGGTGTGAAGCGCGCAACCAGCCCTGCGCAATCGGCGTGTGCGGATCGAGCGCGCCCTGAAACACGACTTCCTTATCGGCACTGTCGAATACGCGTAGCACAGCAAATACGTCGGCGTCAGCGGTCGAGGACGACAGGAAAAGCTTCAGTGCTGAAGGCCCGGTGATCTCCATGGGTTCGGTGAGCGGGGGCATGGAAAACGTGATCCCGTCGCTCATTGCGTCGTATTCGACTGAACTCGTATCCGACAGCGGCTGCACCGCGAGCGCGCGACCTCCGAGATCGAGGTAGTACCGCGCCCGCTGCGTGCGCGCGAGCGGCCACTCGTTCTCGTGCCGCTCGACGAAGCGGTCGATGTGGCGAACCTGCAGCAGCACCCGCGGATGCCGATCCCAGCTGTTGTCGACGCCTTTCAGGAAATGATCGAAAAAGCGTTTCTGCAGCGCGACACCGTAATCGGTATAGAAAGGCGCCCAGTGCGAGCCGCCGTGCACTTCGAGCCATTTCTGTTTCGATGCCGCGCGGCCGAAGCCTTCGAAGTTGCCGCGGGTGTGGAGACCCTGCCCGCCCCAGTTCGCCGCAGAAAGAAGCGGCGCCGTCACTCTGGAGAGATCCGCTGTGCGCTCGCGGTAGTAATCGTCGATCAGCGGACGCGCGAGAATATTGCCCCACATGTCCGCCCGATTCGTCGCGAGCGCCTCGTCAGGAACAGTTTCAGGGCCGCATACGAGCTCCCCGGTCACCTTGCTCTTCGGCCCACGCTCGCCGCGGCCGTGCTGCACTGTGACGACCTGCATCTCCTGCCAGTTCTTCCGGAAGCTGCACGCGATGCCGCCATGGCGCGCGCCGTCCCTGTAATAATCCGCCCAGCCTTCCCAGACACAGATTGCGGCGAGGTGCGGCGGCTGAAGCGCCGCTGCACGCCATTGACTGGCCGCGTAGTACGAAATGCCGTTGAGCCCGATCTTCTCGTTGGACCAGGGCTGCGCGGCCGCCCACTCGATGCAGAGGTAGAAGTCGCGGTTCTCGCGCGCGCCGTTGTGATCGAGATAACCGGGAGAGCGTCCGGCGCCACGTGAATCAACGCGAACGCAGACATAACCGTCCGGGACCCACTTCTCGGGGTCTGCGACTTCCCAGTTCTGATACTTGTTCGAGGTGCCGCGCACGGTGTCGGGGAATTCACGCACCATGATTTCCCACGCGGTTTTGTAACCCTCCTGAAACGAGAGGCCTTTGCCGTACGGTCCGTAGC
>JBKJPI010000691.1:0-7872 GCA_046595235.1 Burkholderiales bacterium
GCCGCCCTGAAGGTTGTAAACCTGCCAGAAGCACGGCCGTCGCCTTGCCGTTGCCCCAGCCGGGGCCGACGGAGCACTACAGCGGCGGCGATACTCGAGGGCCTTGGCTTCGAGCAGGTTTACAACCTTCAGGGCGGCATGGTGGAGTGGAATGACCGCCGGCTTCCGGTGGAGCGCTGATGCTCGATCTTCCCGGCAGGATCGCGGTTGTCACTGGTGCGGGCTCCGTCGGCCCCGGCTGGGGCAACGGCAAGGCGACGGCCGTGCTTCTGGCACGACAGGGCGCCAAAGTCTTCGCAATAGATGTGAACGAGGACGCGGCTCGCGAGACTGAGGCGCTTATTCAGGAGGAGGGTGGTGAGTGCGAGGCGCACGTCTGCGACATGACACGCTCCTCCGCGGTGAAAGCCGCAATGGATGCCTGTGTCGAACGGCACGGTGCGATCGACATTCTGGTGAACAACGTCGGGGGGTCCGCGGCTGGCGATCCGGTGACGATGGCCGAAGAGGTATGGGACGCGCAACTCGAGCTGAATCTCAAGACCGCGTTCCTCGGATGCAAGTACGTGCTTCCGGTCATGGAGCGGCAGCAGACCGGTGTCATCATCAACATTTCGTCGATCGCGGGCTTGCGGCAGCATGTAAACGGCCGCGTCAACGTGGCGTACAGCGCGACCAAGGCCGGCCTCATCGGGTTCACGAACTCGGTCGCGATGAAGTATGTGAAGAAGGGCATCCGCTGCAACACGGTCGTGATCGGCGTCATGCACACGCCGTTGGTCGAGCAGCGTCTGGTTCGCCAGCTCGGTGCCGACGACGCGCTGGCGCTGATCGCCCAGCGCAACGCGCAGGTTCCGCTGGGGCGCATGGGCGATGCCTGGGACGCCGCGCACGCGGTGCTCTTTCTCGTCTCCGACGAAGCGCGCTATATCACCGGCACCGAGATCATCGTCGACGGCGGCATCAGCGCAGCACGGCCCTAGCAGGCTGCTAGGGCACGGTTCGTTTCCATCGTGGGGCGGACCGCTCGATGATCAGCTACGTCGGCAACCGAAGGTCCGTCATCATTGCGCCGAGGAAGCGCCCGGCTTCCCCGCCGGCAACGGCGCGGTGATCGAAGGTGAGCGACAGCGGTACCACGCGGTGAACCGCGGGTGCACCGTCGACGGCAACCACCTGATCGCGAATGCGCCCGGACCCGACAATCGCCACCGTAGGGGGCACCACGACGGGCGACGCATAACGCCCGGCGATCGTTCCGTAATTGGACAGCGTGATCGTGTGGCCCCGCAGCTCTTCGGGCGGTATTTTGCGCGAGCGTGTATCGCGAATGAGAGCTGCAAGAGCGGGCGCCACGTCATCTGCGCTGCGCCCACCGACATCCCGCAGAACAGGAACGAGGAGCCCGTCAGGCGTATCGACCGCGATGCCGAGATCGATCTTGTTGACGACATAGCGCCCGATGCGCTGGCTGTCGTACCACGCATTGAGCGAAGGTTCCGCGCGGCATCCGGCAACCACCGCGCGGATCAGCCGCACCATCACCTTCTCGCCCGGCGCCCACGCATCGATGTCGGCATCGTCCATGATCGTTGCCGATGCCACTTCGGCGTTCGCGAGCATCATGTTCTGCGCCATCGAGCGGCGGATGCCGCGCAGGAGCTCGATCGGGCCTGTCTCCGAAAGAATGCGCGCGGCGCGCTGAACGTCGGCCTGGGTGATCATGCCGTCCGTCCCGGTCGGCGTGACCATCGCCAGGTCGACGCTGAGCTTTCTCGCAAGCATCCGTACAGCCGGTATTGCCTTGATCCCCGCAGCGGTTGGCGCCGGCGCGGCACCCAGGGACGCTTCGCGCATCACCTTCTGGCCGGATTCCATCTGCCCGACGACCGTCCCGGCGCCGCTATCGTCGCCTTCGCCCTCGAACGCCACGAGTGGCGCCCCGAGGTGCGCGATATCACCGGGGTTGCCGTAGAGCCGTGCGACCGTTCCGTCGTAAGGCGCGGGGATGTCCACGATCGCTTTCGCGGTTTCGACCGAAACCATCGGCTGATCCGTCTTCACCGCGTCGCCGGTCTTGACGTGCCACGCGACGATCTCGGCTTCCTGCAGCCCCTCGCCCAGATCTGGAAGCTTGAATATCTTCATGCTGACTTGGCGCCTGCTCTGCTGCTACGAAAACGCGATTGCCGCTTCGGCTGCCGCTACGATGCGCGCAACGCTTGGAATGTAGTGCTTCTCGAGACGGGCGAGTGGCACCACCGTATCGTACCCCGTGACGCGTGTAACCGGCGCCATCAACGTCATCAGGCCGTGCTCGGCGACGGAGGCCGCGATCTCGGAAGCGAAGCCCGCGGTTCTAGGCGCTTCCGAAACGACAACACAGCGGCCGGTGCGCGCAACTGACGCGAGTATCGTGTCGAGGTCGTAAGGTTTGAGCGTGGCGACGTCGATGACTTCCGCCGCATAACCGTTTTCTGCGAGCGCGTCGGCGGCTTCGAGCGTCTCGTGCACCATCGCGCCCCATGTAACGAGGGTGACGTCGGTGCCCTCACGCAGCGTGAAGCACGTGTCGAGCGGCAGTGCCATTCCATCGTCTTCCACGTCCTCTTTGAAGAGACGGTAGAGCCGTGTGGGTTCGAGGAACACGACCGGGTCCGGGTCGCGTATCGCGGCGAGAAGCAAGCCATAGGCGCGCCGGGGTGAAGAGGGGTAAACCACCCGAATGCCCGGCGTGTGCGCAAACATTGCTTCCGGACTCTCGGAGTGGTGTTCCGGCGCATGGATTCCCGCGGCACACGGCGTGCGCAGGACCAGCGGGCAGCTCATGCGTCCCCGAGTGCGGTAGCGCATGCGTCCTGCATGGTTGAGTATCTGATCGATGGTGGCGTAGGCAAACCCGGCGAACTGAATCTCCGCCACCGGCTTCAGCCCTTCGACAGCCATACCGATTGCCATTCCTGCAATCATGCCTTCGGCGAGCGGCGTGTCGATGACGCGTTCGGTGCCGAAGCGATCGGCAAGCCCGATCGTCGAGCGGAAGACGCCGCCGTTCTTCGCCACGTCCTGCCCCATGACGACGACGTCGGAGTCTCTCGCCATCTCGGTTGCGAGCGCGCGGTTGATGGCCTCGACGAGCGTGATCTGTGGCATCAGACTTGTGCTGCGCCCGTGCCCGCGGCGTTCTCCGGTCGCGATGCCCCGGCGACGTCAACCTCGGCCCGCTGCGCTTCGAATGCGGCCGGCAGGCTCGCATACAGATGCTCGAACATCGCCGCGGGTGCGGGCGCTTTCGTATCGACGTATTCCTGCACCGCGCTCTGCACGCGGGTGTTGCAGTCTTTCAGCAGCGCGTCTTCCTGCCCCTTATCCCAGGCGCCCTGATCGGTGAGGTAGATTCGCATCCTCAGGACCGGCTCACGATGCCACGCGTCGGCCACTTCGTCGGCGCTGCGATAGCGGCTCGCGTCGTCAGCGGTGGTGTGGTCGGAGAGCCGGTATGTCATCGCCTCGATCAGAGTGGGGCCGCCGCCCGTTCGCGCACGAGTCAGCGCCTCGTCCATGACGTGTCGCATCGCAATGAGATCATTGCCATCGACCTGCTCGCACCTGAGGCCGGCAGCGATGCCTTTCTGCGCGAGCGTCTGCGCTGCCGTTTGCGCGGCTCGCGGTACCGAGATTGCCCACTGGTTGTTCGACACTACGAACACGAGCGGAAGCTGCCACGCCCCGGCGGCGTTCATGCCTTCGTAGAAGTCGCCTTTCGAAGTCGCGCCGTCGCCAAGCGCACATACGACCGCCCGCGATTCGCCGCGTAACTTGATGGCATACGCCGCGCCCGCGGCGTGCGTCGCGTGCGCGGCAATCGTGATACATATCGGAAAGTCGCGGCGCGGCCCGGCGTAGTCGCTGCCGCGTTCGTCTCCGCTCCAGTAGAGGAAGAGTTCTTTCATGGTGACGCCGCGCATGAGCTGCGCACCCTGCTCGCGGTACGTCATCAGAAATACGTCGTCGCTCTTCATCGAAGAGCCTATTCCGGCCTGTATCGCTTCCTGTCCCAGGATCGGCGAGTAGGTGCCGAGCTGGCCCGTGCGTTGCAACGCGATCGCTTTCGCGTCATACGCACGCATCAGCACCATCCAGCGATAGAGGTCGGTGAGGTGCGCCACATCGGCGGCGAAAGGCGGCAGCGCCTGAATCGGCTTGCCGTGCTCATCCAGATATTGCGAGTACGGAATCTCGAATCGCGCTACCGGCTCCAAAGGCCTCCCCGGTTCCTGTCAGCCGGCGTAGGCTACGCCGGTTCCGACGCAAGAATCTCGCGCAGCACGTAGGGCAGTATCCCGCCGTGCCTGAGATATTCGATCTCGATCGGCGTCTCCGCACGCAGCGTGACGGTGGCCTTCTTCTCCGTGCCATCCTCGCGCCTGATCGTGAGCGTCACGTCCTGGCTCGGCTGGAGGTCGCCTTCCACGCCTGTCAGATCGAAGGTTTCGGTGCCGTCGATGCCGAGGCTTGCGATACTGTCCTTGCCTTTGAACTGGCACGGCAGGATTCCCATCATGATGAGGTTGGTGCGATGGATGCGCTCGAACCCGCGGGCGACGACGAGCTTCACGCCGAGGAGCTGCGGACCCTTTGCGGCCCAGTCGCGCGATGAACCGGTGCCATATTCCTCGCCGGCGAATATAACGAGCGGGAGGCCTTCCTTGCGGTAACGTGCGGCCGCATCGTAGATCCCCATCTGCTCGCCGCTAGGTTGATGTGTGGTCACGCCACCTTCGACGCCGGGCACCATCAGGTTCTTGATGCGGACGTTTGCGAATGCGCCGCGAAGCATGACTTCGTGGTTGCAGCGGCGCGCGCCGAAGGTATTCATCTCGCGCGCACTGTGCTCGACCAGCCATTTGCCGGCCGGTGAGGTCGCCTTGATCGGGGCAACGGGGCTGATGTGATCCGTCGTGAGCGAGTCCCCGTAGATGCCGAGGGCGCGGGCCCCTTTGACATCCGACACTTTTCCAGCCTGGATGCCGACGCCTTCGAAGAACGGCGGTTCGAGAATGTAGGTCGACTGCGGGTCGTAATCGAATACGGCGCCTTTACTTTCAGGGATGGCGTCCCACAGGTCTTTCGCGCCTGCGAGATCGCCGTATTCCCGGCGAAATTTCTCAGCGTCGTTTGCAAACTTGAGCATCGCCGCAATCTCTCCATCGCTCGGCCACACGTCTTTGAGGAATACGGGCTTACCATCCTTACCCGTGCCGATCGGATCTTTGTCAGTGTCGATCCGCACCGTGCCGGCGAGCGCGAAGGCCACGACCAGCGGCGGGCTCATCAGGAAGTTGGCCTTCAGACTCTGATGCACGCGGGCTTCGAAGTTGCGGTTGCCGGAAAGCACTGCGCACGCGATGACATCGTTTTTAACGATTGCATCTTCGAGGGCTTCATCGAGCGGTCCGGCGTTGCCCATACAGGTGGTGCAGCCGTAGGCGACGACGTGGTAACCCAGCTGCTCGAGATACGGAAGAAGCCCCGCGTCCCGCAGATAAGCCGTGACGACCTTGGAGCCGGGTGCGAGGGAAGTCTTCACGCGCGGGCTTACCGTAAGGCCCTTTTCGACCGCTTTCTTCGCCAGCAACCCGGCGGCGAGAAGCGCATTCGGATTGGACGTGTTGGTACACGAGGTGATCGCGGCAATCAGCACGTCGCCATGTCCGACATCGATCCCTGTGCGCTGGGTACCGACGCGTTTGTCGAGGTCACCTGCAGATTTGCCGTACCCGCGCTCCGCCGGCGGCTTCGAGAACAGCGCTTCGAACTGCTGCCTGATCTTCGGAAGGTCGATGCGATCCTGCGGAAACTTAGGCCCTGAAACACTCGGCACCACTTTAGAGAGATCGAGCTCGATCACCCGGCTGTAATCGATCTCGCCTTTGCGCGGAATGCCGAACATGCCCTGTGCGCGGAAGTAGGCCTCGACGGCCTCGACAAGCTCCGCAGGGCGCCCCGTCGTGCGCAGGTACTGAATGGTCTTTTCATCGATGCCGAAGAACCCGATCGTGGCGCCATAATCTGGAGCCATGTTTGCGACGACGGCCCGATCAGTAGCGGTGAGTGACGATGCGCCCTCGCCAAAATATTCGACGAACTGGCCCACCACCTTGTTCTTTCGCAGAAGTTCGGTGACTGTGAGGACGAGATCGGTCGCCGTCACACCCGCGTTCAACTTGCCGCTCATGTGAACGCCAACCACATCCGGTGTCAGGAAGTAGATCGGCTGCCCGAGCATTCCGGCTTCGGCTTCAATTCCACCGACGCCCCAGCCGACGACGCCGATGCCGTTGACCATCGTCGTGTGCGAATCGGTACCGACGAGCGTATCTGGGTAATAGATGCCGTCTTTTTCCCACACGCAACGCGCCAGGTATTCGAGATTCACCTGGTGCACGATGCCGTTGCCGGGGGGCACGATGCGAATGCCTTCGAATGCCTGTTTGCCCCATTTGAGGAACGCGTAGCGCTCGCCGTTGCGCTGGAACTCGATCTCCATATTGCGCTGGACCGCATCGGCGCGGCCACTTACGTCCACTTCCACCGAGTGATCGACGACGAGGTCGACCGGAACGAGCGGCTCGATGCGGCTGGGGTCTCCACCAAGCGTCTTCGCTGCATTGCGCATCGCTGCAAAGTCATTGAGCGCCGGAAAGCCTGCCATGTCCTGAAGGAGGATACGCGCCAGCACAAAAGGAATTTCCGCCGTGCGCTTCGCCGTCGGCTTCCATGCGGCAAGCTCACGCACGTGCGCTTCGGTGACGCGCTTGCCATCACAGTTTCTGAGCACGGACTCGAGCACGATACGAAGGCTCTGCGGCATGCGCGATACGTCCCCGACGCCGGCGGTCTTGAGGGCAGGCAGCGAGTAGTACTGACCCGTGCGCCCCGCAGCCAGAGGAAGGTCTTTCAGAGATTCAAAAAGATTGTGAGGCATTGCTTAGCTACCTTTCGATGTCGTGTGCTCGGATTTGTATCTGGCGAAGGTTCGCGTTTTGTAAGCGCCGCTGGTCACGAAGCGACCCAGCAGCAGGAATTCGTCCGGTGATTGCAGCGGCCCTACGATGCGCACGATCTCGGCGCCTGCAAGATCGTGGAAGACAAACGTCGGCGTCGCGCGGATCCTGACGTTCTGTGCGTATGCTTTTTCAGTGGACTCGCGCCCCGAGAAACCACGCAGCGGAACTGAGCCGTAGATGTCGACCGCCAGGCTTACGAAATGCCGTCCGTAGTATTCCTGCACATCCTTGCGGTTGAGGACGTTCTGTTTCATGTGACGGCAGCCGGGGCAACCCTCCTGCTCGAAGTAAAGCAGCATGCCCGTGCGTCCTTCGGCGCGCGCGTCCGCGAGCTCGGCCTTCAGGTCTCCGGTGTTGAGCGCAAAGAAGCTGGCGGCGTTGGGGGTATCCGCCGCAGACGAAGAGAAGGGCAGCAGCGCCGTTACCACGAGCAGGTGGAACAGGATGCGGCGCATTACGCGGTCACGCCACGAACAAATCGACAAATTCGTGGACCGGCATCGCCTCGAGCCGCGCAGGCTCGTTGCAGACGTCCCAGATCGCCTTCTGCTGTTTTGCAGCGAAACGGCGCGCGAGATTCGTGCGGAACTTGGCCTCGAGTAGGGGAATGCCATCCTTGCGGCGGCGGCGATGTCCGATCGGGTATTCCACCCCGACCTTGTTCGTGCTCGTGCCGTCCTTGAAGAACACCTGGAGCGCGTTCGCGATCGACCGCTTTTCGGGGTCAAGGTAATCGCGCGTCCATGCGGAATCCTCCACGCATTCCATCTTCGCGCGCAGTGCATCGACGCGCGGGTCGGCC
>JBKJPI010000020.1:0-2868 GCA_046595235.1 Burkholderiales bacterium
GGCGATGTGGTCTTCACGGTCCGGCTGGATCAATGCGAGCGCTGAGAATCTTTCGACGATTTGCGTGTTGGCCCGAGCTCCTGCGAAGCCTTGAAGCAGTTCCTGCAGCACCAGACCGGTGGTGATGACGACATCGGCTCCGGCGAGAGCCTCTTTGAGTGCTTGGACCTCAGGTTCTTCAGCCTCGACATCTCGTCTGAGTGCGAGCGACCAGACGCTTGTATCAACGAGGAAGGTCACTTGCGCGAACGCTCCGCCTTGTAGTCATAAGACTGATCCCAATCCAGCTTGCCCATCAGCTCGAGCACTCGTTTCTGCTGACGACGCGCGATGAACTCCTGAAGGGCTTTGGTGACTGCTGCCTTCTTGGTGCGCTCACCGCTCACCTCAAGGGCGCGCTCGAGCAGGTCTGGATCGATTGCGAGGTTGGTGACCATGTGCGTCTCCGTGTGTGGGAGTCTACACATGTGGGCTTGCTTCATGGCCGACTACCTTTATCCCCTGTGACGGGACGTTGGCTGGTGTGATTCCCGCCAAATCATGGCGGCAAGCCCTGCTGCGACCACGAACGCGACCGCACTCGCCCACAACGGAATACTTATGCCATTCACTAAGACCTCCCAACCCAAGACCAAGCGCAGCAACTGCAAGAGGGCGACCAGCGCGAATACGAAAACAGCAATCGTGCTAAATGACTTCATGCAATGGCTCCTTCACCGAGTTCCGGTTGGTCCGACCGCCGTGACCGTCACGACGAGATTGATCGATCCCCCGTGGCGACCAGATTCTCACCATCACACATCGATACCGATAACAGTGCGGCTGCTTGCCAGCCGCTCGACCGAGTGGCACCGTGTGAGCAGATTCCATGTCGGCACTTTTCGCGCTTGGGAGGATTGCGGTGGCTTGTTACCAGATTGCCTGCCAGCGGGAGCCTCGCAGTTCGTAGCTGTCGGTGTGCCAGCACTTCACAACCTTGCCAAATGGAAACTCAAGATGAGCCTGATATCGAACTACCGCCATACCGGCTGAGGCTCTCACACCCGCTTCGCCCATCTCCCACCTTACGTACTGCAAAGTACCTGCCTCAATTTCGCCAAGGTAGCTCTCACGATCGAATGATCTACCAGATGGCGTGATCAACGATATGCCGTAATTGCCGATCATGCAGCCGAGAAAAGAATGTCAGTGCTGTGACTGCGCCAATCAATGCAAGGAACATATCGGACTGCGTGTCCCATGGATCACCCTGCGTTCCGAGAAACTCTTCAGCACCTTGACCGAGCGCCAGAGCGGCACCCCACTCGATGAACTCGTATGTGACACTCACTGCGAGGACGACGCAGACCACCAGGAATGCCAGCATGCGACTCCCTCGCACATAGCGACCTCTTAGAAAAATCTCTCGCGTGGCGAGCGCTGGCACAAAGCCCTGAAAGAAGTGACCGATCTTGTCGTACGGGTTGCGGACCAGGTCAAAGAATTCTTGAAGCTGGAAGCCAAGTGGCACTCGCGCGTAGGTATAAGCGCCCCCGAGCATCAGGACCGTTGCGTGGACGAAGATGCAGACGTACAGCAGGGTCGTGAGAGGAAATCGCCTGTAGGTGAGCCAAAGGACCGGGAGGACGATCATGACTGGCAGCACCTCCATGAGCCAAGTGGCACGGTCGTAAGGCGTCCAGCCTGAAAGAGCCAATAGCGCCAGGAGTGATGCCGAGGCGAGCACGAGCCATCTTGTGCGAGGCAGGATCATTCGGAACAATCTTACGTTGACATGAGCGGCGGGCCAAATGGCGCAAAGCGGCTTTTGGAACGTCCGCTCGTTGCAAAGTTAGACCATACTGCGCCACGGCGGACTGAGACGATTCTCACCGGCGTGATAGTCAGGAGATCATTGCAACTTGGATGGTGGCGCAACTCGGGTTCGTCGCAACCCGGCCGCGCGGATCGCCTCAGCTACCGTACCGTCGGCCTTGGCCTCCTCAACGAAAGTCTTCAGGTACGCGGATGCCGCCGCCTTTCCTTTTGGCGTAGCGACCGCATGCTGGATCACGGTGTAACGGCCTTCCAGGACGCGCGAGCCCGGTAGCCGATCCGCGTAGAGCGACAGCATGTGCGCATTCTCCGCATAGGCGTCAGCCTTCCCGGACCTGAGAGCTTCGATCGCGGCTTCTGCGCCCCCCGGAAGGCGCAGCACCTGCGCCGATTTCAGGCTCCGGCTCAAAAATAGGTCGGGGGCGCTTCTCTCCGGCACTGCGATGGTCACGCCCGCTTGGTCGGCACGCTCGACCGCGGTGACCATTGAGTTTGCGGTAACCAGATAGGTATTGTCGACTTCCATGTAGGGAGGCGAAAAATCCACTTCCTGAGCCCGGACAGGATCGAATGCAAGAAACGCGATGTCCCATTGGTTAGCGCCGAAGCTTTTCACCAGCGCAGACGGATTGGCGTATCCAACTGGTTCGAAAGGGACGCCTAGCCGTTGCGCCAATGCCCTTCCAAGATTGATTGTTACGCCGCGGAGCTCCTCGGTGCGCGGATCTTTCGTCACGAGCACTTGGTTTGAGAGTATGAGGCCGACACGAAGTTTTCCGGTAGGCGTGAGATCGGCGCGTGCTGCTGGAGGAACAGTGGCTATCGAGGCGCAGCCGCTGATAAGGACGAAGGCCGAAGCGATGAGCGCCCACACAATTCCCCGTACAAATAGAAGTTGCTTTGTGCTGGTCATGTCATCCTCCTAACGAGGCTGTAGCAAAACTCTTTTCTCGCACGCGTCGGCGACGTGCCAATGGGCCGATCGGCGAGTATCGATATTGGATTGCATTGAGCGAGTTTGCCGATCCCGCTCAGCCTGCGCAAGCCCTGTAA
>JBKJPI010000068.1:0-4920 GCA_046595235.1 Burkholderiales bacterium
TCAGCGCGAACACGAACTGGGCGGCGCGCGAAGTCCGAAAGGCCCGGTGCGAAAAGTAGCGGTGGTAAAAGCCGGTGATCGCGAACATCCGCACCGTGTAGAGCGCCGCCGCAACCGCGACAGCGGTCGCACTGACACCGACCCACAGCACACCGAGGCATGCTGCGTGCACGGCAAGGAAGGGCAGAACGCGGGGCCAGTCGATGGTGCGGGTTGCGTTTACGCCGGTCGGGGGCGTCGCTGATGACGCGTCGTCGCTCACGAACCACCGGCCGATGCTTTTCAGTTCCATTTTTGAACGACTTTCTGAACCTTGGTGACGTCGTAGCCCTGCTCGCCCACGAGCGCCAGAAGACGCTGGTAATCGGTATCAGGAATGCTCGGCGTACGCGCCATGATCCACACCCAGTCGCGCTTCTCGCGACTCACGATCGTCTGGCTGTAATCCGGCGAGAGGTAGGTGATGCGGTAATCCGCCTTGATCGGCCAGATGAACTGCACACCCCAGATTGCGTTGTTCGTGCGATCCTGAATGAAGCCTCGCGATTTGAGCGTCTTGCGTTCACCTTCGGAGCCTTCGGCCAGATAGGTGAACGTGATGTCGATCGTTCCGTCCGCGTCGATGCGATAGTTCTCGATCGAGTTCTGTGCGCCTTTCTCGATCCACGGCGGAATGTTGGCGATCACGTACCAATCGCCCACGAAGCGCGGGAGATCGACATTGGGAACGGTAGCGAGCGGGCGCGTCGGCGCGCTCTGGCACGCGGCCAGGGCGACAACGCATCCGCCGAGCACTGCCAATAAAAGTCCACGCCGCTTCGTCGGCGCGGCGAAGCCGCGCCTCCGTGCGTCAGGGCCCCCTGAAGCGGCTTGCGCCGCTACTTTATATCGATTCATTGATGGTCCTTATCAGAGGCGATAGCGCAATTTGCGCCCGCCGGAAACGGTGGATTCGAGCTGGAGCCATTCGAGGTCGGGGGAATACCAGAGATCGATCGGATGCTTCGATCCGGTCACGCGGTAGCGCGTCGCAGTTACGGCAGCGCCTTTCACCGTGATCGTTTCGTCCCCGATCAGGGCAACGCGTACGGCTTCGTACTCGCCCGTCTGTGCATTGAGCAAGCGGGATTCGCGCAGTATCGCGGGGTTCCAGTAGGCGAAAGTCATCACGCAGCCCGACAGCGGTTCCGGCGGGCGCGTGCCCGAGACCGTGAGACGATCGCCCGCGCGGGATGCGTTCACCTCCGTGGGCTCGCCGTTTTCGTCAGTTCGCGCGGTGAGCCCATTAAGGCAGCCGCCGCGCCAGCGCTCCGTCGCGTTATGGGCGTATCGATAGGCGTTGATCCCGAGGATTTTTACGTTGAACCGCGCTTCACTCGTGAGCTCTCGCATCGATGCGGTCTCGCGCAATGCAAACCGATGATGTCCGATCGGCGCATCGTCGAGATAGACGCGGAAGCTCCACGTCCGCGGTTCCGCGGCGCTCGCGGGTGCGCACGCGAGTAGCACCGCCGCCGCAATGAAGACGCGGCCTTTCATCGTGAGCTTCCTGCGCGCGGCAGGCCGGGAAAGAACGCATTCGTGTGGTCGATATACGCGCGATAGGCCGGGCGGCGTTCGCCGATGTCCTTTTCGAGAAGCGTGACCCCCGATATGCGCAGGAGGAGGATCGACATTACGAGTGGTGAGACGATCGCCCACCAGCCGCCGCCGGCGAGCGCGAGCAGGAAAAACCCCCACCAGACGCAGAATTCGCCGAAGTAGTTCGGGTGGCGCGTGTATCGCCAGAGGCCGGCGTCCAGCACGCGGCCTTGGTTGGCTGGATCACGCTTGAAGCGCGCGAGCTGGTAGTCGGAGACCGTCTCGAAAATGAGGCCGACCACGACGAGCGCGACGCCGAGCCCGTCGATCCAGCCAGGCGCACGGGGGCTCGCGATCGCAGCGAGGAGAGGCGCGGAGACAACCCACGCGAGAACGGCCTGAAGCACGAAAACGAGGTAAAGGCTTTTCCATTCGAAGTGCGGCTGGTTGCGTGCGCGGATGGCCTGATAGCGTCGATCCTCGGGCTCGCCCCAGTTGCGCGCCGTGATGTAGATGACGAGGCGCGCCGCCCAGATGGAGGCAAGCACAATCACCCAGCCGGCGCGTGGCCCCGTCTCGGGCAACGTCGCAACATACACGCACGCCGCCGCGAAGATCATCAGCGACCATGCACTGTCGACGATGCTCACGTCCTTCTTTGCGAAGCTCAACATCCACGTCGCGAACGCGATGGTGAGCGTCGCAATCAGGCCAAGCACGGCAGCGAAGCTCAGTGCCGAAGCGTTCATGCGGCGGCGTCCCGCCGCTCGAATGCGTAGTGGCTCACCCACCACTCTTGGCCGTCGTCATAGCCGAAGAGCTCGGCGCACGACATGAAGAAAACCCGCCAGCGCATCCACCACTGCGCTGCGTCGGCGGCACCGTAAGCCTGCTCGAGCGTGGGCCACAGCAGCGCGCGCTTCGCATCCATGTTTTCAAGCCATGCCTCGGCGGTGCGCGCATAGTGCGTGCCGTCCCAGCGCCAGCGCTCTACGAGCCTGAGATGGTCCTGGAAACGCAAGGCGAGATCGTCGCTCGGCATCATTCCGCCCGCGAAAAAGTGGCGACTCATCCAGTCGCCGGTGCCGCGCTCGACGAACGCGTACGGCGTGGACCGGTGTACGAACACGTGCATGAAGAAGCGGCCTTGCGGTCTGAGCCAGCCGCTCACACGTTGAAAAAGTGCCGGCCAGTTGCGCATGTGCTCGCACATCTCGATGGAAACGATACGGTCGAAGCGATCGTCAATCTGGAACGCGTTCATGTCTGCAGTGATCACGTGCACGTTGCGCAGATTCAGCTGCGACGCGCGCTCGACGATGAATTCGCGCTGCGAGCGTGAGTTCGACACCGCGGTAATGCGGCTTCCAGGGTAGTGCGACGCCATCCACAGCGTCAGCGAGCCCCAGCCGCAACCGAGCTCGAGAATGTCCTGACCGTCGGTCAGACCGGCGCGTTCGCACGTAACGGCGAGCGCGGCAGCTTCCGCGGCCTCGAGCGACTCCACCCCCAAAGGCCACCAGCAGCTGCTGTACTTGCGATGAGCGCCCAGCACGTGGCCGAAGAAGGCTGCGGGCACCTCGTAGTGCTGCTCGTTCGCCTTGTGCGGCAGAAGGGCGATCGGCGCCTGAATCAAATCCGCGACGAACGCCTCGGTCGCCCGGGCCGCAGCCTCCGCGTCTGCCCCATGGATTTCGCTCAGCCGCTCGCGCAGGAGCCTGCGGATGCCGGCCCGAATGAAGGCGTCAGGCAGGAGACCCTGCTCGATGCCGGCGATTGCAAGATTTGTGACGCTGCGCATGACTGTAGTACCTTTGAAGAGAGGCCTTCGACATCAGATCTACGGGCGGCTTAGGGGTTTGGATGTGAATTCCTGCACATCGGCGAGACCCTGGACACAATCTCCTGAGAATTGCGAAGGTGAACGCGTCGCGAGTACACTCGACCTCATTGATGCACCATCCCTGATCGCCGCATCCATACTGCGCGGTGGGCCGTATCCTTTACGTGACCCAAGCCCAAAATTACCCGCGCCCAAAAGCTCAGGACACGCATGCTCGACGACCAGGAAGTAAAGAGGCTGCTGCTGCGCAGTGCGGCGCGCGACGAAGGCTCGAGCGACGCGTTCGCGCACCTGTATCGCCTGTGCGCACCCCTGCTGCTCGGCGTTGCACAGCGCGTAGTCGGCCGCCGGGAAATCGCGGAGGAGGTGCTGCACGATTCCTTCGCAGCGATCTGGCGGCGTGCCGAAAGCTTCGATGCGCTCGCCAATCAGCCGGTCGCGTGGATGGTGACCATCGTGCGTAACCGGGCCATAGACGTTCGCGCCTCTCACGATGTCTCGCGTGTCGATTCGTATCACGATGCGCTCGACGAGAACCCCGACGGGACGCTCGATCACCTTTTCGACTGGAGTGCTGCGCCTGACGAAGGCGAGGATCGCCGCCGCGCGACCGGGTGGTTGCGTGATTGCCTTGCGAACCTTCAGGCCGTCGAGCGCCAGGCGCTCGTGCTCGCATACCACCACGGCTTGAGCCATGGCGACCTCGCGGCGCATTTGCAAAAGCCGCTGGGCACGGTGAAAACGTGGGTCCGCCGCGGCATGGATAACCTGCGCCAGTGCATTGAAGCGTGCATGGGAGCCAGCCGGTGAAAATCGAGCAGACCCCCGTTCTCGATATGCTCTGCGGCGAATATCTGCTCGGCACCTTGCGTGGGGCTGCCCGCAGGCGCTTCGAGCGCGCGCTGCGTGAGGAGCCGCGCGTCGCGTTGCGCCTGCGACACTGGCAGACGGTGATCGCGCCCCGCTATTCGGAGAAGATTGCGGTACAACCGTCCGCGAAAGTGTGGAAGCGGCTCGAGCTGGAGCTCGGGCTGTCGCGGTTCAGGGCGCCCTGGCACCGTCGTCTTGGCGTGTGGCGCGCGCTCGCGGCCGGCGCTACAGCGGCGCTCGTGCTCGGAATTGCGCTGCGCTACGAGCCACCGGCGCCGGTGGAGCCGCCCCCCGTCGCAATCGCCGAGCTTGCGGGTAAGCCCGAAGCCGCCGTGGTTCGCGCCATGGCATCCGTCGATCGCAGCACGCTCCATCTGCATCCGGCGCGGCCGGTGCATGCGGGCCCTGCACAGAGCTACGAACTGTGGCTGATCCCGGTGGAAGGCGGTGCGCCCCTCTCGCTCGCAGTGCTCGGCAACCTGGAAGCCCGCGTGCCTGTCGCACCCGCGCATTCCCGGCGGCTCGTGTCGGGCGCGAAGCTCGCAATCAGTGTGGAACCTGCCGGGGGCTCACCGACGGGCGGACCGACGGGCCCGGTGATCCTTGCGGGGCAGATCGGAAGTTAG
>JBKJPI010000351.1:0-2647 GCA_046595235.1 Burkholderiales bacterium
TCAATTTGACGGGCTTGGCAGGGTAGGCTTGCGCGAACACAGGTGCGGGGACGAAAACCGCCAGCATGCCGGCGAGTAACCCGGCGCACGCGGCTCTAGTGCGGTCTCTTGCAATCAACATGGGCGCTCCTGATTTTCTGTTGGCGTTGCAGTCGCAGAATAACCGAGCCTGACCGATGCGTCTGGATCACGATGGCCCGCGCCGAGGACGGCAGTGCCGCACGTGCAGACGCCGATGCGCGCGATCGTGGCCACGCCGCCGCCTGCGGCCGCTTCCGAATGATGCGAATCGGTTCGCGGGAAAGGTGGGTGCGCTAGACCGTGGCAGGCAGAGCCAGCATGCCGAGGCCGGCGAATACGACGCGCGACATTTGCCTCATACGCCCTTCGCTGAGGCGCTGACCTTCGCGGGTGCGTCATCCCATCCCAACCTTCCCCCGTCAAAGGGAAGGGGCATGGAGGCCTGTCTTGCTCAGTCCGCGCGCGCGCCGGTTGCCTTCACGACCCTTGCCCACTTGTCGACTTCGGACTTGATGTATGTGCCGAACTCTTCGGGTGTGTTGCCGACGGCGTCGAGACCCTGTGCGGTGAGTTTGCCTCTGAGGTCCGGTCCTTTAAGGTTTGAGACGATCTGCCCGTTGAGGCGCATGACTAGGGGCCGCGGCGTGCCTGCAGGCGCGACGATGCCCTGCCACAGGGAAATGTCGAAGCCCTTGATGCCCGCCTCGTGCACGGTAGGCAAATCGGGCAGCGTCTTCGAGCGCGTCATCCGCGTCACCGCGAGCGGCCGCAGCTTGCCCGACTTGATGTGATTCAACGCAGTCGGCACCGAAGCGAACGAGATTTGCACCTGACCGGCGAGCAGATCGATCATCGCAGGCGGGCTGCCTTTGTACGGGACGTGCGTCATTTCGATGCCCGCCATGTACGTGAACATCGCACCGCCGAGATGCGATGTCGTGCCGCTTCCTGCAGAGGCATAGTTGAGCTGGTTCGGCTTCGCCTTCGCGAACGCGATCAGCGATTTGACCGAGTCGACCGGCACTGACGGATGCACGACGATCACGTTCTCGCTCGTCGTAATGAGCGTGATCGGCGCGAAGTCTTTCAGCGGATCGTAAGGGAGCCTGGGATACAGACTGCGAGCGATCGCGAGCGTGCTCACGTTGCCGAGCATCAACGTATAGCCGTCGGGATCCGACTTTGAGGCGATCTCTCCGGCTATGGTGCCGCCGGCGCCCGGCCGGTTATCGACGACGATTGCCTGCTGCCACGATTCGGCAAGCGACTGCGCGATCGCGCGCGCCACGATGTCGGTGCCGGCGCCGGGAGGGAAGGGCACGATGACGCGCACGGGCCGCGTCGGGAACTGTTTCGCGTCGGGCGCCGATGCAGCATGTGCAGTCAACGCAGACAGCGCGCCCGCGAGCACGATCATGAAGCGCATCATGATTTTCGTCTCACCACCCCAGCGCATACGCATGCGCAGCGTTTTCGTCGGATACGCCTGCGCCGGCCACGGTGGCCGCAATGCTCAGCAGGAAACCAGTCAAAACCGCCACAGGCGTCGCCCGTTGCGTTTGCCTTGATACGTCCGGGCTCGGCAGTGTGGCGCATGAGCAAGCGCGAACGCGGGCTGAGCAAATGCAGTTGGTGGTGCGTCAGGCATGTCAATTTAAAGCCTCAGCTCGGGTCTGCTCTCGCTTTTTGAATCTTTGAATCTCGTTAATCATCGGATCTACGAATTGCCGCGAAGTGCTGCCCACGTCCTTTCAATCGATCTTGATCTTCGCCGCCTTCACGAGCTTCGCCCACTTCGTGAGCTCGTCCTGGAGCATCGCCGTGAACTGTTCCGGCGTGTTGCCACCCGGGTCTCCGCCCTGGCTCATCAATTTGGTGCGCGTGTCCTGCATCTGAAGCACCTTCGCAATGTCGCCGTGAAGCTTGTTGATGACGGTGCGCGGCGTTCGCGCAGGCGCGAGCACGCCCCACCAGCTCGAAGCTTCGTAACCGGGCACGCCCGCTTCGGCAACGGTCGGCAGGTTGGGCATGACAGTGGAGAACGCGCTGTCGCGCCTGAGCGTCGTGACGGCCAGTGCGCGCATCCTGCTGGCCTTGATCTGCGGTAACGCGGACACCGTCGTTGCGAACATCACCTGGACGTGACCCCCGACCAGATCAACTTCGGCCGGGCCGCTGCCCTTGTACGGCACGTGCAGCATGTCGACCTTCGCCACCATCTTGAAGAGCTCTCCGGCGAGCTGCTGCGGTCCACCCGTGCCGCTGGACGCGTAGGCGATCTGTCCTTTGCGGGACCGCGCGAGCTCGATCAGCTCCTTTACGGTGGTGACCGGCAGGGACGGGTGAACGACGAGGACGAATGGGGAGGTGCCGACAAGCGTCACGGGCGCGAAGTCGCCCATGGTGTCGTACGGGATGTTCGAGTACAGGCTAGGGTTGATGGTGTGGTTTGACGACGACATGATGATCGTGTAGCCGTCCGGCGGCGCTTTCGCGACGATCTCGGAAGCGATCATCATGCTCGCGCCGGGACGGTTCTCAACGATCAGCTGCTGTCCCCACAGCTCGGTCAGCTTTTGCCCGACCAGCCGCGCGATGAAGTCGGTGCCGCCGCCCGGCGGGAACG
>JBKJPI010000658.1:0-2573 GCA_046595235.1 Burkholderiales bacterium
TGCGAGTAAAGGCGCGCTGGTGAACTTCACGCGCGATCTCGCAGTGAAGTGGGCGCAGCACAACATCCAGGTGAACTGCATCTGCCCGGGTTTTTTCGTGACCCCGCTCAACCAGAAGCTTTACGATAAGAACAAGGAGAACATTGATCGCGAGATTCCGCTCGGCGGGCCGGGGGGCGTCGATGACCTCAAAGGTATCGCCGTGCTGCTTACGTCAGACGCTTCGAACTTCATGACCGGCGCAATCATTCCGGTCGACGGCGGCTCGGTGGCCTGGTAGCGCGAGAAGAGCGCTAATTCGCCTGGATGTTGGCAGCGCGGATGACCTTGCCCCACTTGGCGATTTCCGAGCGCATGTAAGCACCGAATTCTTCCGGTGTGTTCCCGACTGGATCGGCGCCGTCCTTCGACATCCGGTCGCGTACTTCCGGCTGTTTCAGGATGCCCACGATTTCCGCGTTGAGCTTTTTGACGATGGCCGGGGGCGTCTTTCCAGGGGCGAGAACGCCGTACCACGTCGCAGACTCGTAACCATTGACGCCGGCATCCATCATCGTCGGAAGCTCCGGCGCCGCGGGCGAACGTTTGGCGCCCGTGACCGCCAGCGCTCGCAACTTGCCCGACTTCCACTGCGGCATTCCCGAAATGATGCTGGCAAAGGTCATCGACACCTGCCCCGCGATAACGTCAACCAGTGCCGGAGCGACGCCTTTATATGGAATGTGAAGGAGATCGATGCCGGCAAGAAGTTTGAAGAGCTCGCCCGACAGATGTCCTCCGGTGCCGTTGCCGGCTGACGCAAATGAGTATTTGCCCGGCGTCGCCTTCGCTAGCGCCACGAGATCCTTGACCGCGCCTGATGTCACGGATGGGTGCACCAGGAGCATCAGGTTCTGCGTCGCAACGAGCGTAACCGGCGCGAAGTCTTTTACGGGATCGTACGGAAGACTCTTGTGCAGGCTTACATTCGTTGCGCATGAAGACACCGTGCACATGAGCAACGTGTAGCCGTCAGGCACCGCTTTGGCGGTAACCTCGGCCGCGATCACGCCGCCCGCACCCGCCCGATTGTCGACCACGATCTGCTGGCCCCATTTTTCGGATAACCGTGCCGACACTGTGCGCGCCAGCGTGTCGACGCTCCCACCCGGCGTGCTCGGCACGAGCATGCGAACAGGACGCACGGGATAGTTCTGTGCGTGCGACGCGCTGGCGGTGATTGCAGTAGCTGCCGCGAGCACGAGCAGTGCCACTTTGAACCTTTGCTGAGTCATTTTAGATTCGTCTCGAAGGCTGCTGGTTGTAGTCGTTTACGGCTGAAAGCCGACCGACCCTTCGTATTTCGCGAGCATCTCTGCGGCCGGCAGGAACTCTTCTTCGAGCTTCCTGATATCGGAGAAGCCGATGTAGGCGTGCATGTTCCCTGCGGGATGATCCTTGTGCTGCGCTTCGAAGCGCTTCACGTGTTCGACATCTTCTTTCGCGAAGGCTTCGAAATAATCGTGCATCGCGATCGTGGCGCTGCGCAGCGACCCTGTAGCGTTCGAAACGATCGCGATTCCGAGCGCATTCAGGCGCGTGAGGTCGAGCCGCGGTGACACACCCGTGCGGTTGAAGTGGAGCGGGCCCTTGATCTCGCGCGCGCAACGCTCCAGCTCCGCGTCGGATGTGAGCGCCTCTGGAAATATCATGTCTGCGCCCGCGTCGAGGTAAGCGTTCGCGCGGTGCACCAGGTCGTCGATACTGCCGCCGGTCACTCCACGCGCATCGCAGCGAGCGATGAGCATGAAGTCCGGATCGAGCTTTTCCCGCACACGGTCGGCGGCGCGCAGCTTGCCGATCATCTCCTCGACCGGCACGACCTGCTTGCCTGCGACGTGGCCGCAGCGCTTCGGCGCAACCTGGTCTTCGATGTGGATCGCCGCCGCCCCGGCACCGATGAAATCTTCCACAGTGCGCATGACGTTGATGGCGTTACCGAACCCTGTATCGGCGTCGGCAATGACCGGAATCGACACTGCCGAAGTGATGTAACGCGTCACCATGACGATTTCGTTGAGAGTGATCAGGCCGACATCAGGCTTGCCGAGCAGTGACGCGGAGACGCCGTAACCGGTGACACCGCAGCAGGGGAATCCTGCTTTTTCGATGATCATGGCAGACAGCGCATTGAAGGCGCCGGGCTTCACCAGGGTACGGCCCTGTTTGAGGAGCTCACGTAGACGTTTGCCGGGACTTTCACGCATTGAACTCCTCCTTGTCTGCGAAAAGATCGGGATCAGTGCATTGTAGAATCGAAATACGAAAGCAGAATGAGCCTCTCGGCGGACATCGACATGTGCTTGAAAATCGTATTTGCTGGACTCCTCGCGTGGACCGCGTTGAGCGCGCACGCACAGTCCTACCCCACCAAACCGTTGCGCTTCGTGGTGCCTTTCGCTCCGGGCGGAGGGAGCGACCTGGTAGCGCGCACGGTCGGGGCGAAGCTCATCGATGCGCTTGGCCAGCCCGTACTCATCGACAACCGCGCCGGCGCCGCCGGGATGATCGGCGCGGAGATCGTTTCGAAAGCG
>JBKJPI010000191.1:0-2612 GCA_046595235.1 Burkholderiales bacterium
CTATCGCTTCTTCGGCTCGTCGAAGGCGCGCGCCTCACCGGCGAAGTGCTCTTTGAAGGGCGCGACATCCTCGGACTACGAGCGGCTGAGCTTCAGCAGATGCGGGGGCGCGACATCGCAGTCATCTTCCAGGAGCCGATGACCGCGCTCAACCCGGTCTTCACCGTTGGGGATCAGATCGCCGAATCGCTCCAGATCCACGAAGAGCTCGATATTGGCCGTGCGCGCGCCGGTGCGATCGAGGCGATGCAGCGAGTGGGCATCGAAGAGGCTGAGCGGCGGGCGCGAAGCTATCCGCATCAGCTCTCCGGCGGTCAGCGACAGCGCGCGATGATTGCGATGGCGCTGGCGTGCAGTCCGAAGCTCCTCATCGCCGACGAACCCACCACTGCACTCGACGCGACGATTCGGCTCCAGATCCTGGAGCTTCTCGATCGGCTGCGTGCCGAAGCGGGCATGAGTCTTCTCCTGATTACCCATGACCTGCACCTGGTGCGGCGCTTCGCCGACCGCGTGGCGGTGATGGAACGTGGACTGATCGTCGAGCAGGGCGGGACGGCTGAAGTAATGCAACGGCCGCAGCATCCGTATACGCAGAAGCTCATCGCGAGCCGGCCGGTACGCGATGTCTTGCCTCCAGGTGAAGCGCGGGTACTCGAAGCGCGCAACGTCGAGGTTCACTATGCAACCCAGCTGCCGGGAATCCGCGGATGGTTCAGGAGCGGCCGATTCACTGCGGTTAAGCGCGCCGACTTCGAGCTTGCAGCCGGTGAAACGCTCGGCGTGATCGGAGAATCGGGATCAGGGAAGACGACGCTTGCTCTGGCACTTCTCAATCTCGTTCCCGCAGAAGGCGATGTGCAGGTCGCAGGCGCGCCCTGGCTGAATGCCGACGCGGCACAGCGACGCGCGTTGCGTCGCCAGATACAGGTGGTCTTTCAGGACCCGCTTTCGTCCTTGTCGCCGCGAAAGACGGTAGAGGCGATCGTGGGCGAAGGGCTGGAGATACACGAGCCGGAGCTCGATGCCGCGGCCCGTCGCGAGCGCGTGATCGAAGCATTGCGCGACGTCGGCCTCGGCGAGGACGGCGCGATCGAGCCCCTGCTCCATCGCTATCCTCACGAGTTTTCGGGCGGGCAACGTCAGAGAATCGCGATCGCACGGGCGCTCATCGTGCGGCCTAAGATCGTCGTGCTCGACGAACCGACCAGCGCGCTCGACGTGACCATCCAGAAGCAGGTCCTCGAGCTGCTTGGGGCGCTGCAACGGAAGTACGGTCTTTCGTACGTGCTGGTCACCCATGACATCGACGTGGTGCGGGCGATGGCGCATCGCGTGATCGTGATGAAGGACAGTGAAGTCGTCGAGAGCGGCCCCATAGAACAGGTGCTGAATCAGTCAACGTCCGACTACACGCGGAAACTTGTTGCGGCCGGCTACGCCTGAGATGCTGCACAGACAGGTCGCAGGGGTTTACCCGATATAATCGGTTGAACAATCACAAGATTTCAAGGGCGCCTCGCATGGGCTTTCTGCAGGACAAGAAAATTCTGGTCACGGGGCTTCTTTCGAATCGCTCGATCGCCTACGGCATCGCCAAAGCGCTCACGCGCGAAGGCGCATCGCTTGCGTTCACCTATCAAGCCGCCGAACTGAAGGACCGGGTCACCAATCTCGCCGCCAACTTCGGGACCGCCCCTGTATTTCTGTGTGACGTCTCGCACGACGAGCATATCGAAGGCCTCTTTGCAGGTCTTCGCGAGCAATGGGATGGCCTCGACGGGATCGTGCACGCAGTCGCTTTCGCTCCGCGCGAATCGCTGAAAGGCGGCTTTCTCGAAGGCGTGTCACGGGAAGCATTTCGTGTGGCACATGACGTCAGCTCATACAGCTTTGCCGCGCTTGCCAAGGCCGCCCTGCCGATGATGACCGGACGAAAGGCGGCACTCCTCACGCTGACTTATCTCGGCGCACAACGCGCTGTTCCGAACTACAACGTCATGGGTCTCGCCAAGGCGAGCCTCGAAGCTTGCGTGCGTTACCTCGCCCAGGACCTGGGCCCGGGCGGGATCCGCGTCAACGGTATATCCGCGGGGCCGATCAAAACGCTCGCCGCAGCCGGCATCAGCGGTTTCGGGAAGATTCTGAAGGCCGTCGAAGACAACGCGCCGCTGCGACGCAACGTGACGATCGAAGACGTCGGGAACGTTGCAGCTTTTCTCTTGAGCGACCTCGCTGCCGGTATTACCGGCGAGATTACCTACGTCGATTCGGGCTTCAACACGATCGTCGCCGGTACCGCATAGTGATCCATACGTAACCGGCAGCCATTCGTTACGTCTCGAATCTCCCCTCTCCCTTCGGGAGAGGGGTCGGGGGTGAGGGATGAGCGTCACGTGGGTCGCGGAAAGCTCAACAGCTACTGCTTCCGCTCGATCTGTTCTTTGTTGAGGCTCACTTTCGCTTTGTCTTTGAGGCTGGTGACGTAAGCAGCGAAATGCTCCTCGCCCGTTAGCTGGGCAAGCCCTTCGCTCATCGACTTCTGCTGCGCACGGTCGACTTTCTCCGGTTCTATATGCTCATCAGGATTACGAAGCTCATAGAACCGGAGA
>JBKJPI010000319.1:0-6392 GCA_046595235.1 Burkholderiales bacterium
CGGGCAGTAACGGCATTACTGAGGAAGAAGCAGGCGCGGGCATCGATGCGGTATGAGTTACGGCAACAGCCTGAATCTTACCTGACACGAGACGCTATCCTGGCCAGGCAACTCCGCGCCGCGGCTGCATCTAAAGCGCACAGCGCTGCGTCCAGCGATTTAAAGCATTCCGATCTCGCGGGCATCAAGGTGCTGGTGGTTGACGATTAAGACGATGCACGCGGGATCATGCAAGCACGCGGACCCCCGGTATGGACACGCCATTGGTCTGAACGGGTTCCGGTCACATGCCGCCGTGCTAAGGTGTCGGCATGGCTGGAAAACCCCCGAAAGAACCTTCGCCCGAGCGCGAGCAAACGGACGAAGGCCTGCGCGTGGAACGGGAAAACACCGACCGGGCGCTCATAGAAAAGCGAGCGGTAATAGAAGAGGACGCAGACCAGATCCTCCAGCGTGCGCGCGATACGGCAGACGCTGTGTTGACCACGGCGCGGGAGAAGGCGGATCAGCGACTCGAGGACGAGTCGCCAGATGCTCCCATCAAGGCGATCTCGGAAGAACGCACAGTCGAAGACGAAAGTCTCCGTCACGAGCGCGCCTCCGCCGATGAAATCCTTCGCCGGGAACGCGACGATGCTGCGCTTGCCATTCACAAGGTGCTGCCGGTCGAGAGGGAAAGGACCGATGAATATCTCCTGACCGAGCGCGAGCGTTCCGACGACGTGGTCGCGAATCGCGATGACTTCCTCGGCATCGTGAGCCATGATTTGCGTAATCTCCTCGGCGGAATCGTGCTTAGCGCCGAGCTGCTCTCCAGAAGGGCGCCCAAGAACGAGCAATCGAAGGCTACGCTGCAGGAAACGGAGCGCATCAAGCGCTATGCCGAACGCATGGATCGGCTCATCGGCGACTTGCTCGACGTCGCCAGCATCGACGCCGGTAAGCTCGCGGTGTCACCGGTTCCGGGCGATGTAACCGCGCTGATCACCGAGGCGGTCGATACGTTCCACGCGATCGCCGCCGACAAGGGCATCACCCTCGAAGCTCGCACCCCGAAAGAACACCTGTGCGCCGACTTCGATCACCACCGCTTACTGCAAGTGCTCACGAATCTCATCAACAATGCGATCAAGTTCACTCCCGGCGGCGGCAGCATCGGGGTGAGTTGTGAAGACGCGAAAGGCGAACTGCGCGTGTGCGTGACCGACACTGGCTCTGGCATCCCCGAGAATCTGCTGGAGGCTATCTTCGAGCGATTCTCACAGGCCGCTGTGAACGATCGCCGAGGCCTCGGACTCGGGCTTTACATTTCCAGGTGTATCGTGGACGCGCATCGCGGAAAGATATGGGCCGAGAGCGCAGGTAAAGGCAGCCGTGTCTGCTTCACGCTTCCGGCCATCGCCACCGGATAACGCCGACGCGGAAGCGGTCATGCCGGCGCACATGTGTAGCAATCGACGATGAGTACCTCAGATACACGCGCTCAGGCCGCCGATCTTCCGCTCGCCGGTATCCGCATACTCGAGCTCGGTCACACCGTCATGGGTCCGTCGTGCTCGATGGTTCTTGCGGACCTTGGCGCCGACGTCATCAAGGTCGAGCCGCCCGAAGGCGATCGCACCCGCGCGAACGTGGGATTCGGCTCCGCACTTTTTCCTGTGTTCAACCGCAACAAGCGCAGTCTGTGCATCGACCTTAAAAGTGAAGCCGGTAAAAAGGTCTTCATGAAAGTGGTTTCAGGGGCTGACGCGCTGCTCGAAAACTTCGCACCCGGCGCGATGGATCGTCTGGGTCTCGGTTACGACGCGATGTCAAAAGCCAACCCGCGCCTCATTTACTGCAGCCTGAAAGGTTTCCTCAGCGGGCCGTATGAAAAGCGCGCGGCCCTCGACGAGATCGTGCAGTTCATGGGTGGGCTCGCGTATATGACGGGGCCGAGCGGCAGGCCGCTTCGCGCAGGCTCTTCCGTCGTCGACATCATGGGCGGCATGTTCGGCGCGATCGGCATCATGGCGGCACTGCGTGAGCGTGAGCACACCGGCTGCGGTCAGCTTGTGCAAAGCTCGCTCTTCGAATCGACGGCATTCCTCGTAGCTCAGCACATGGGTCAGGAAGCGCTGACCGGCAAGGCGCCGCCGCCAATGCCGGAAAAACTGAGCTCGTGGGCGGTCTACGATCCATTTCAGACGGCTGACGGCAAGACGGTGTTCGTGGGGATCACCAGCGACAACCACTGGCGCGCATTCTGCAAAGGCTTCGGCGTTGAAGAGCTGTTGAGCGACCCCGCGCTCGCATCGAATCCTCAGCGCGCTCAGGCGCGCGACAAGATCATGCCCATAGTGACAGCGAAGTTCGCCGCGGAGCGTTTCGATTCCCTTGTGGCCAGGCTTGAAAAGCTCAACATCCCTTTCGGCCCGCTCGCGCGGCCGGGAGATCTCTTCGACGATCCACAGCTCAACCACGATGGGCGCATGCTGCAGACATTGCTCCCAACCGGAAAGATGGCGAAGATCCCGGGCCTGCCTCTAGAGATGGGCGGCCGCAAGACGCGCATTCGCTATCAGCCGCCGCGCATGGGCGAGCACACGCGTGCCGTGCTCGCAGAAGCGGGTTTCTCGAAAGACGAAATCGAGCGGTTCGTGCAGCAGGGCGTGGCGATTACAGAATAAGTAATGTTTAAGCGCGCTGTGGGAATACCGCAGCAGAGCGCAGGCACAAAGGCATAGCAGGCTTCGCATGCGACACAAAAGCTGTATCGGAATCATCGGTCTTGGCTGGGTGGGTTCGAGCGTGGCGATTTCGACCCTGCGCAGCGGCCTAGCACGGGAGCTGCTCCTGAACGATGCGCGTGCAGCGGTAGCGGAAGGCGAGGCAATGGATCTCGCGCACGGAGCCTCGTTCTATCCGTCGGCGAGTGTTCGCGCAGCGACTCTCGAAGAGCTGCATGCGACGGACGCGATCGTCATTGCTGCGGGCCGCAACAGCCGGGCCGACCAGTCCCGACTCGAGCTTTTGCGGGAGAACGCAGGACTTGCGCGCGAGCTAGGACGCACCTTCAGCGATTACCGCGGGGTTGTCGTCATGGTCACCAATCCCGTTGATGTGCTGACGCACGTCTTTCAGAAAGCGTCCGGACTTCCACCTGAGCGCGTCATCGGCACCGGCACGATGCTCGATACGACGCGCTTGAGACAGCATCTCGGCCGTGAGCTGGAGCTCGATCCGCGCTCGATCCATGCGCAGGTGATCGGCGAGCACGGTGACTCTGAAGTCGTCCTATGGTCGAGCGCGACAGTCGGCGGCACCCCGTTACGCGCGTGGACAGGCTGGAACGCCGAATGCGAAGTGCGCGTGGCGAGGGACGTGCGTACCGCGGCTTACGAGATCATTCGCCGAAAAGGCGCGACCAACCACGCGATCGGTCTCGTCACGGCGAGCCTTCTGCAGTCGATACTTGAGGATGAACGGCGCGTGCTGACGGTGTCGCGGGTGCATAGCGTCGATTCAGGCACGGATGACGTGGCGTTCTCGTTGCCGGCGGTGGTCGGGGCGGAGGGCGCCTCTCAGGTGATTCATCCGCAGCTCGATGAGGTCGAGCGTGAAGGATTGCGGCGCTCGGTGGCCACGCTCGCGCAGGCAATCGCCTCCGCGAGTGAGGCTGGCTAGCTGGCGGGCGCGATGTACTTCACCGCCGTCGCCTTGAGTGTGCTGGGAGTTGCCGCGCTTCTGTGTTTCACGTCGGTCGCGGATGCACAGACCGCATATCCCGCGCGGCCGATTCGCTTCATCGTGCCGTTCACGCCCGGCGGGTCGGGTGACATCTTCGCGCGTCCGATCGCGCAGAAGTTGAGCGAACAGATGGGGCAGCAGGTCATCGTCGAAAACCGGCCGGGCTCCGGGGGCGTGATCGGTACCGAGGCGGCTGCGAAGGCGCCGCCTGACGGCTACACCATCATGATGGGGCTTACCGCGAACGTGGCGGTGAATCCCGCGCTGTATCCAAAGCTGGCTTACGATCCGCTGCGAGATTTCGTGCCGGTGACGCTCATCGCGTATGCGCCCTACGTGCTTGTCGTGCCGCCGTCATTGCCCGCGCGTAGCCTGAACGAGCTGATCGCGCTAGCGCGTGCAAAGCCCGGTGACCTCGCGTATGTCTCACTTGGCAGCGGCAGCATGGGGCACTTGTCGGGCGAGCTTCTCGCGTCGATGGCCGGCGTAAAGCTCCTGCACGTGCCCTATAAGAATCTTGGCCAGGCCATCCCTGATCTGATCTCGGGGCAGACGCAGCTGCTTTTTCTGGGAATGGCCTCGGCGCAACCACATATAAAGTCCGGCAAGTTGCGCGCGATCGCTTTGAGCGGCGCAAAGCGCTCACCGCTGATGCCGCAGGTGCCGACGGTGTCAGAGTCCGCCGTGAAGGGCTTCGACGTGACCGGCTGGTACGGTGTATTCGTTCCCACGGCAACACCCCAGGACATCATCGCGAGGCTGCACAAGGAGATCGTTCGCGCGATTGCTATGCCGGACATGCGCGAACGGCTCTCGGGCGAGGGCGCGGAGCTTGTCGGCAATTCGCCGCGCGAATTCGATGCGTTCGTGCGGAGCGAGTTCGTAAAGTGGGCGAAAGTCGTGAAGCTCTCAGGCGCCAAGGCAGATTGACGGAATGTCCACGCTCAAAACCCCCGATCTTGAAATGCATTACGTCGTCGACGACTTCACCGATCCGTGGTCGAAGCCCGAGACGATCCTGCTTCTGCACGGCAACGCCGAGAGCTCGATGGCGTGGTACGCGTGGGTGCCGCATCTCGCGCGACGCTACCGCGTAGTGCGTCCCGACCGCCGCGGTTTCGGCGCGTCGACGCCGATGCCGCGTGATTTCGCTTGGTCCTTCGACGTTCTCATCGACGATCACATTCGTCTCATGGACGCGCTTGGCATCGAACGCTTTCATCTGGTCGGGGCGAAGTGGGGTGGAACGCTTGCACGCGTATTCGCCGCGCGGCGGCCTGAGCGCGTGGCCACCCTCACCGTCATCGGTACGCCGGCTGCAGCGCGTCCCGGCGGGGAAATCATTCCAAAGCTGGTTCAGGAGTTCGAGCAGCGGGGCCTGAAGGATTGGGTCCGGCGCACCATGGGCAAACGCCTTGGCTCGGATTTCCCCCGCGAAGGCGTCGAACACTGGATCGACTTCATGTCGTGCGCGCCGGTGTCGACGCTGATCGGCTTTCAGGAAATCAATTACGCCGACATCAGCGCTGAGATTCCGAAGATTGAATGCCCCACGTTGGTCATCACGACCGAAGGCAGCGGGCTCGCGTCAATCGAGGAGAATCGCGCGTGGCAGAGGCAGATAAACAACTCGCACCTGCTCGTGCTGCCCGGCGATTCGTATCACGTTGCGCTTACCGATCCCGATGCCTGTGCGAAAGCGACGCTCGAGTTCACTGGGCGACAGCCCTGATCCGGGAAGACACGCGCAGAGATTATGGGGAACTGCCCGACTGCGGCCAGGATTCGTCGAGCTCGCCTGCATAGCGTGGTGTCACCCCGACGGATCCGTACTTCCCGTGCCCGACCGTGCTTTATTCACATTGCGTGCAAATACTCTTCCTAACGCCTTGACGGGGACGCGCTGAAGGCGTTAACTGAAAGCGTTTCGGTAACTCGGCTCGGGATGAACTCTCAAACTAACGATTGATTCGGTTGCTGCGTGAATGTTTGCTGTTGCGCGCGCCCCGTATGCGGGTGCACCTGATGCGGACGCGTAGCGACCACCCTCGACACTATGTTTGAGGGTTATCCCGAGCTGGGGGACCGAAGCAGAAAAGGGGATGAAGCGACTCGCGTCGCGTGCGTTTCCCGGGAAAGGCAGAGTAGTGCGAAGTCCTGAATGGAGATCAAACTATAGATGAAATTTCCGACAGCGCTACACTCAAGCCGGTAACAGGCCGGCATCCGTTACGGTGACGTGACGAAAGAAGCCACGACGAGTGGCACACCATGAAGCCCTGCGAGTTCAATCGCGGGGCTTCTCGTTTGTGGCGCAGGACTGCAACGCGAACCCTGCGCAGCATGATCTCTCCTCCGTCCCCCGAGTCGCCCGCTCGTGGCGGTTGTCAGTTTTCCTTGATGCCCGCGAGCTTGACCAGTTTTGCGTAGTGCTGGAGATACTCGCGGATGCGCTCCGCGAATTGCGCTGGCGTGCCGCCGAAAATTTCCACGCCATCCTGCTCGAACGTCTTGCGGAACTCCGGATTCGCGAGCGCCGCTCTGATCCCGCCGTTCAGTTTCTCGACAATCTCGCGCGGAGTGCGAGCCGGCGCGAGGATGCCGTATGCGGATGTTACTTCGAAACCGGGCAGCATTTCGGCAACCGCGGGCACGTCGGGCAG
>JBKJPI010000495.1:0-9004 GCA_046595235.1 Burkholderiales bacterium
GCCGCGCATCCTCGTGCGGCACATCCTGCCGAACACCGTCGCGCCGTTGCTCGTGCAGGCGACATTCGTGTGCGCTTCGGCGATGATCACCGAGGCCATCCTGTCTTTCATCGGCGCCGGAACGCCGCCCAACATTCCGAGCTGGGGCAACATCATGGCGGAGGCGCGCAGCCTGTTCCAGATCGCCGGCTACCTCATTTTTATTCCGGGCATCTTTCTTTCGCTGACCGTGCTCGCCATCAACCTGCTCGGCGACGGCATGCGCGACGCGCTCGACCCGCGGCTTGCGAGGCGGATGTGAATGGCGGCGCTCGAACCTGGCGGCGCTCGCCTATGGCTCGGGCCTCGCCGCCAACGAACAGAGGGAAACCTTCCACGGTTTCCCTCCGTTACCTCCCTTCCCCCATCGTAAGATGAGCGCAGTCTCGCAGCGCATCAGATGAACGCAGTCTCGCCGCTCCTCGCAGTCGAAGACCTGAGGACGCACTTTTTCACGCGCGACGGCGTCGTGCGCGCGGTCGACGGCGTGTCCTTCGCGGTCGATCCCGGCGAAACGCTCGCCATCGTCGGCGAGTCGGGATGCGGCAAAAGCGTGACCTCGCTCTCGATCCTGAGGCTGATTGCCTCGCCGCCCGGGCGCATCGTTTCAGGCAGGCTCGACTTCGAAGGCCGCGACCTGCTCACGCTTTCAGAGCGTGAGATGCGCTCGATTCGCGGCAACCGGATTTCGATGATCTTTCAGGAGCCGATGACTTCGCTCAACCCGGTGCTGACGATCGGACGGCAGATCGCCGAATCGCTTCGTGTGCACCGTGGGCTTTCGAACCGCGATGCGCTGCGGCGCGCCGTCGAGATGCTCACGCTCGTGAACATGTCAGAGCCCCAGCGGCGACTGACACAGTATCCACACCAGTTGTCCGGCGGCATGCGTCAGCGCGTGATGATCGCGATGGCGCTCGCGTGCGATCCGCGTCTCCTGATCGCGGACGAGCCCACGACGGCGCTCGATGTGACGATACAGGCGCAGATTCTCGATCTCATGCGTGCGCTCAAGGACAAGACCGGCGCTGCGATCGTGCTCATTACCCATGATCTCGGTGTCGTGGCCGAGATGGCGCAGCGGGTCATCGTCATGTATGCCGGCCGCAAAGTCGAAGAGGCGCCTGTGGCGCAATTGTTCGCGCAACCGCGCCACCCCTACACGCTGGGACTTCTCAGATCGATCCCGCGGCTGGACCACGCGCTGCAGGAGGCTCCGCAACGCCTCGCCGAAATCCCGGGCATGGTGCCATCGCTGCGCGACGAGCCCGTGGGCTGCACCTTCGCGCCGCGCTGCACTTATGCGACGGCGCGCTGCCATGCGGAATATCCGCCGCTCGAGCTCAAAGCCGAAGCCCATCTCGCTGCGTGCTGGCACTCCGACCGCCTCGCTCCGCGCGACGGCGACGTGGTGGTGAACGAGACAGAGGGACACCTGCGGTTTCCCTCCGTCACCGCCTTTCCGCCGAACCCGGGCGCCGATGGTTCGGCTGGCGACGAACGAATTTGAACGCCCTTACCCCCCTGCTGCAGGTAGCGAACCTTACCAAGCACTTTCCGGTGCGCGCGGGTGTCTTTTCGCGCGCGATCGCGCAGGTCCATGCAGTCGATGATGTCAATTTCTCGATCGCGCAAGGCGAAACGCTCGGCCTGGTCGGCGAAAGCGGCTGCGGAAAATCGACGACCGGCAAGCTCATACTGAAGCTGCTCGAGCCGACGGCCGGAACGGTGTCGTGGCGGGGGAAGCGCATCGATCATCTGCCGTCCGGTGCGATGCGCGAGCTGCGCCGCGAGCTGCAGGCGGTATTCCAGGACCCTTATTCCTCGCTCAATCCGCGAATGCGGGCCGTCGACATCGTCGCCGAGCCGATCCGTAATTTCGAATCGGTCAGCCGCAGCGCGCTGCAGGAGCGCGTGGCTGCGCTTCTCGATCGTGTGGGCTTACGGCGTGATCAGATGGTGAAGTATCCCTACGAGTTCTCGGGCGGCCAGCGACAGCGTCTCGGCATCGCGCGTGCGCTCAGCTCCAATCCAAGCCTTATCGTATGCGACGAGCCCGTTTCCGCGCTCGACGTGTCGGTGCAGGCCCAGGTCATCAATCTGCTGATGGACCTGCAGAAGGAGCTCGGCATCTCGTATCTCTTCATTGCGCACGATCTGGCCGTCGTCGAGCACATCAGCCACCGCGTCGCCGTCATGTATCTCGGCAGGATCGTGGAGCTCACGGATAAACGATCGCTCTTTGCCCATCCGCAGCATCCGTACACTGAAGCGCTGCTCTCCGCGGTTCCAGTTCCGGATCCAACCGTGCACCGAAAGCGCGTGATACTTTCCGGTGATGTGCCGAGCTCAATCGATCCGCCGGCCGGCTGCCGCTTCCATACACGCTGCCCCTACGCCTTCGACCGCTGCCGGATCGAAGAGCCTCCGATGAAAGAAGTGCGCCCGTTGCATTGGGCGGCGTGCCATTTGCGCGACGGCGTGCGCCCAACTTAACGGAAGGTGACCCTTGAAAATTTTGCTGACACTGCTTGGACTAGTTGCGGCCGCAAGCGTCTGCGCGCAAAGCGGCGGCGCCGCGTCTTCGTTTCCGACGCGGGCGATCCGCATCATCGCGCCCTTTCCGCCAGGGAGCGCAGGTGACATCGTGCCGCGTACGATCGGCGCGTATCTCACAGAGGAGCTGAAGCAGAACCTCGTGATCGACAATCGGCCGGGCGCGGGCGGTAACATCGCCGCCGAAATCGTCAGAAAGAGCGCACCCGACGGCTACACGCTGATGCTGATCACGATCGGTACTCACGCGATCAACAAAAGCCTCTATTCGAAGCTGCCGTACGATCCGGTGAAGGATTTTGATCCGGTCGTGATGGTGGGGTCGAGTCCCAACGTGCTGATCGTGACGACCGCGTTGCCGGCCAATACGGTCAAAGAGCTGATTGCGCTTGCGAGAGACAAAGCCGGCGCCTTGAATTTCGCGTCATCGGGCAGCGGTACCTCGGTGCACCTGTCCGGTGAGCTGTTCAACATCCTCGCGGGCGTCAAAACCACTCATGTGCCGTACCGCGGCGCTGCTGAAGCGTTGACCGATATCGTGGCAGGGCGGGTGCAGTTCATGTTTGCGACGGCGTCTTCGGCGCTGCCCTTCGTGCGCGCAGGCAGAGTCAGAGCGCTTGCAGTGACGAGCGGCCAGCGGCATCCGTCGCTTCCGGAAGCCCCGGCAATGAACGAAACGCTGCCTGCATTCGAAGTCACGGGCTGGTACGGATTCGCTGCGCCCGCCGGCACACCGAAGCCCATCATTCAGAAGCTGAATGCGGCTTTCGTCAAAGTGCTGAACACGAAAGAGCTTCGCGATCGGATGTCCGGGCAGGGCATCGATCCGACAACGAGCACGCCGGATGAGCTCGGCAAGCATATCCGCGCTGAAGTCATCAAGTGGGAGAAGGTCGTCAAAGCGTCAGGCGCGCGAGCAGACTGACCAATACGCGGGGGCTGTAAGGCTAACGCGCAGGCACTCCTGACCAGCCGCCGCCAAGCGCGCGCACGAGATCTGCAACTGCAATGCGCTGCGAGCGCAGCGCGTCGATGCGCCTCAACTCCGCCTGCAGAAGATTGCGCTCGGCGTCGAGCACTTCGAGCTGGCTCGAAAGTCCGTTTTCGAAGCGGATGCGGGCGAGCCGCAACGTCTCGTTCAGCGCACCTGCGCGCTCGGTTTCGGCCGCGTACGCTTCACGCGATCGCGTTTGCGCCGAGGGTGCTTCGCGAACTTCCCCGAATGCGGTCTGCACGGTCAACTGGTATTGCGCGAGCGCCTGCCGCTCCCGTGCGCGTACTACGTCGACCTCAGCACTGAGGCGTCCGCCCTGAAATATCGGCTGCGCCAATCCGAAGGCGAGCTGCCAGATGCGAGCGGGCGCATTGAAAAGGTCAGCGAGAGACGCACTTTCGGCACCGAGAAATCCGGTCAGCGAAATGCGCGGGAAAAGAGACGCACGTGCGACGCCAATGCGCGCGTTCGCTGCGGCAAGACGCTGCTCGGCTTCGATGATGTCGGGCCGGCGCAGCATGAGTTCCGACGGCAGACCGTCGGGCACCGCAGTCGCTGCAAGCCCCGCCTGATCGGGCGCAAGTGCAATCGGCTCGTCGACGATGGCCTTGGGCGTGCGTCCGAGCAGCGTCACGAGCGCGATCTCTTCGGCCGTGCGGCGCTGCTGCAGAACCGGGAGCTCGGCGCGCGCGGCTGCAACTTCGGCTTCGAGCTGCCGCAGGTTGAAGTCGGCGATGAGGCCCGCGTCGTAACGCTTGCGCTGCAGCCCGAGATTGCTTGCCCGGAGCTCGAGTGTCCGCTGAGTGACTGAGACCTGCATGTCAAGTGCGAGCAGGCCGTAATAAGAGCGAACGATGCGGTTGACGAGTGCGATACGTACGGTCTCACGCGCGGCTTCAGTGGCAAGAAGATCGGCGCGCGCAGCGTTGCTTGCGCCTCGCAGACGTCCCCAGAGATCGAGCTCGTAGGCAATGTTGATCGTCGCACGCGTGCTGCTGCGTTCGAGCGGCACGCCAGGGGGCAGCGGCATCGAGGAGCGCGCGGACGAGCGCGTGCGGTTTCGGTCTACGGTAGCGCCGATACCCGGCGCCCGGTCAGCGTCGGTGATCTGAAGCAGCGCCTGCGCCTCTTCGATCCGTGCTGCAGCAATCGCCAGATCACGGTTGTTCGCGAGGCCTTCTTCGACCAGGCGTTCCAGCGATGGATCGCCGTACAGCGTCCACCAGCGATCGCCGGTGGCGGTCTGACCTTGGGCGGGCACATCCTTCCACGCGGCAGGCACCTCGGTTGCGGGCTTCTGAAAGAACGGCAGCTTTGCGCATCCTGCGAAGACCAGCATGCACGCGGCCGCGACGACCAGACGCTTACGCAGCATCGGAGTCTCCCGGGTGACGCGCGGTGTGATGCGGAGGCAAGCTCGTCGTGCGCTGCGTGGCTTCCCGGTGATGCCGTGCCTCCTCTTCGATATCGTGCGTCGAACGCGTTTCACGCAGCCGTCGATCGACGATGGCGCGATAGAAAAGCGGAATGAAGAAGATCGCAAGGAACGTAGCTGCGAGCATGCCGCCCATGACACCGGTGCCTACCGAAAGCCGTGCGCCCGCACCCGCCCCGCTTGAAAAGGCGAGGGGCGCCACACCGAGGATAAAGGCGAGCGAGGTCATGAGAATCGGGCGGAAGCGAAGGCGTGCAGCTTCCAGCGCCGCTGCAGACGTCGACAGGCCTTCGGCCTTCTTCAATACCGCATACTCGACGATCAGGATGGCGTTCTTCGCGGCAAGTCCGAGCAGGGTGACCAGCCCGATCTGGAAATACACGTCGTTCGTGTAGCCACGCAGCCACACGGCGGCAAGCGCGCCGAAGGTGCCGAAGGGCAGGGCCAGCAGGACGGAGAGCGGAAGCGCCCAGCGCTCATACTGCGCGGCGAGAATCAGGAACACCATGATCGCTGCAAGACCGAGTGCGAGCGCGGAAGTGCCGCCTGAGCGCTTCTCCTGGTACGACGAGCCACTCCAGTCGTAGCTGAACTCGGGCGGCAGTGTTTCGCGCGCGATTTTCTCCATACGCTCGATCGCCTGTCCGGAGCTGTAGCCGGGTGCCGCCGAGCCGAAGATTTTCACGGCGGGAAGATTGTTGAAACGGTCGAGCGAATCCGGCCCCGACGAATACCGCGTCTGCGTGAGCGACGAGAGCGGGATCATTGCGCCCTTGTCCGAGCGCACCCAGACCGACCCGATGTCATCCGGCCGGTTGCGATAACGCGATTCGGATGAGAGCAGCACCTGCCACGTGCGGCCATACTTGTTGAAATCGTTGACGTAGTACGAGCCAAGCGTCGAAGCCAGCGTGTTGTAGACCTCCTCGAGCGGCACTCCGAGCGACTTGGCTTTTTCCCGATCGGTGTCGACGAAAAGCTGCGGCACGTTCGCGCGCCACAGCGTGTTCACCTGCTGGCCCGCGAACATCGGGTCCTTGCCGACCGCAGCGGTGAACTGTTGCGTCACTTCGGACAGGCGTTTCGCGCCGCCCTCACCGCGGTTCTGGATGTAGAACTCGAAGCCGCCGGCGTTGCCGAGGCCGAAGATCGGCGGCGGGTTGAAGGCGAGCACGAGCGCTTCCTTGATGTGACCGGTCTTCATGAAGAACTCACCGACGAGCGCAGTCGTGGGCACTTCGCGCTCGTCCCAGTGTTTTTGCGCGACGAAAATCGTGGCGGCGCTGTTCCTGAACGAGCCGCCGAGGAAGTCCATTCCCGTGAACGCAACGACATATTCGTTTGCGGGATTGGACTGGATCGCCTTGAGAACTTCACCGACGACTTTGTCCGTGCGCTCGAGCGTTGCGCCGTCCGGCAGAAAGACCGCGGCGATGTAATACCCCTGGTCTTCGTTCGGAACGAGCGAGGTCGGCACGCTCCGCCACAACCCTGCAGTGATTGCCACCATGCCGAGGAAGAGGAGGGCGCCAATTGCGCCGCGCCGGAGCATCCACGCGACGCCGTCGGTATAACGGCTGGTGATTCGCGCGAATGTGCGGTTGAACCACTGGAAGAAGCGTCCCGGCCGATGGTGCTGGCCTTGCAGGATCAGCACGCATAACGCGGGCGTGAGCGTGAGCGCGACGAGTCCGGAAATCACCACCGCAATCGCGATGGTCACCGCGAACTGGCGGTACAGCTCACCCGTCAATCCACCGAGAAAGGCGATGGGCACGAAAACCGCGCACAGCGTGAGCACGATCGCGATGACCGGCCCGGTCACTTCATGCATCGCCTTGATTGCGGCTTCACGCGCCGAGCGTCCTTCTTCACGCATGATGCGCTCGACGTTTTCGAGCACCACGATCGCATCGTCCACCACGATGCCGATCGCGAGCACCATGCCGAAGAGCGTCAGCGTGTTGATCGAATAGCCGAGCATCTGCAATCCCGCAAACGTGCCGATCAGCGAGACCGGCACGGCTGCGAACGGGATCAGCGTCGCGCGCCAGTTCTGGAGGAACAGGAAAACGACGAGGAACACCAGCACCATCGCCTCGACGAGGGTGATGATCACCTCGCGAATCGAAACCTTCACGAAACGCGTGGTGTCGTACGGTATCGAATAGCTGAGGCCCTGCGGGAAACGCTCCGCAAGACGTGCGACTTCGGCCTTGACGCGGTCGCCGGTCTCCAGCGCGTTGGCCCCTGGCTGTAGAAAGATGCCAACGAGTGTGGCCGGCTTTCCGTTGACGCGGCCGATGAACTCGTAATCTTTCGATCCAAGCTCCACCCGCGCGACGTCCCTCAACCGCAGCAATGACCCGTCGGTGTTCGCGCGGATCACGATGTTCTCGAACTGCTCGGGTTCCGAGAGCCGGCCTTTCGTCGTGATGGTGTACACGAGCTCCTGCGAATCCGCGACCGGGGACTGCCCGATCTTGCCGACAGCGAACTGGGCGTTCTGCTCATTGACCGCGCGGATCACGTCGGCGCTCGTGAGCTTCAGCTGTGCAAGACGATCGGGACGCACCCAGATGCGCATCGCGTAGTCTTTGGCGCCGAAAATCTGAACGTTGGTCGTGCCCTGAATGCGCTTGAACGCGTCGAGCGCGTTGAGCGTGACGTAATTCGAGATCTGAAGATCGGAAAGCCGGTCATCGGGCGAATAGAAGGCGAGCACTTGGAGAAAAGCTGACGACCCTTTCTCGACGGTCACACCCTGCCGCCGTACTTCCTGCGGCAGCCGCGGCTCGGCCTGTTTCACGCGGTTGTTGACGTTGAGCGCCGCCTTGTCGATGTCCGACCCGATCTCGAAGGTGATCTGGATTTCCACGACGCCCGCAGAGCTCGAGGTCGAGCTCATGTAGAGCATGTTCTCGACGCCGGTGATCTGGTTCTCGAGCGGTGCCGCGACCGTTTGCTCGACGACCTCGGCCGACGCGCCGGGGTATATCGCGCGGACTGTGACGACGGGCGGTGCGATCTCCGGATATTGCGCGATCGGCAGCACGCGCATCGCCGCAAGGCCGGCGATGACGATGAAGATGGAAAGCACGGCCGCGAAGATCGGCCGATCGATGAAGAAGCGCGAGAGCATATGCGGTCGCCTTACTTCGTTGCGCCAGCCGCTTTCGGCGGGCCTTCGCCTGCTTTGCCGGAGCTTGCTGCGCGGGCCTTACCGTCAGCGGGCGCGCCTTTTCCCGCTGCGGGCGCTGCGCCTTCCGGCACGACCTGCACCGGCGCGCCGGGGCCGATCTTCATCACGCCGTCGAGGATCACGCGCTCGCCGACTGCAAGGCCGGATTCGATGATCCAGCCTTCGCCGGCCCATTCGCCCACCTGCACCGGCCGCGGCTCGACCTTGCTTTCAGCGTTCACGATGTAGACGAATTTGTCTTTAGGGCCCTCGAGGACGGCGCGTTGCGGCACGACGATGGCGGCCGGCCTCACTGCACCCTCCAGGGAAATCCGCACGAATTCGCCGGCGCGCAGCACCGCCTGACGGTTGTCGAACTCCGCACGTGCTTCGCTCGTGCCGGTCTGCGCATTGATGCGCACGTCGGTAAAGTCGAGCGTGCCGGTGCGATTGAATGCCGTGCCGTCGGCGAGCTTGATCGTCGTACGAAAACGGTTGCCCTGCGGAAGCTTCAGGCGGCCTTCCTCCACGCGCCGGCGGATTGCAAGGTGCTCGCGGTCCGGTATGCCGAAGATCACGTACATCGGATCGGTCTGCGTAACGGACGCCATCAGGACATTGGGTCCGGATACCAGGGTGCCTTCGCTGATCGCTGCACGGCCGGCGATGCCGCCGATCGGCGCGTCCACGCGGGTATAGCTCAGATTGAGCCTCGCTTCGTTGAGGCGCGCCTGGAGACTTTTGGCTTCGGCCTCTGCGATGCGCACGCCGGACATCGCATCGTCGAGCTCCTTCTGGC